>NZ_RAWD01000284.1:0-12226 GCF_003612065.1 Corallococcus sp. CA047B | reverse complement strand
CCACCGCCGTCGCCAATGGCGACCTGTCGCGGAAGATCACCGTGGACGTGAAGGGCGAGGTGCTGGAGCTCAAGAGCACGCTCAACACGATGGTGGACCAGCTCCGCGCGTTCGCCTCCGAAGTGACTCGCGTCTGCTCCGGGCCGTCCCCACCTTTGCCTCTCAAGAGGAGGTGAGGACCGATGGCTTTCGACGACACGCCGTTCGAACGGCGCTCCATCATCAGCGGCATGCGCGTGCGCGCTTCGGACGGTGCCCTGCTGGGGTACGTGGCCCTCATCGGCCAGGAACACCTCTACGTCCGGCGCTCGCCCTTCAACCGGCACTGGAAGGAAGTGCCCCTGTCTGCCGTGGGACGGGTGCTCCAGGGCGCCGTCATCCTGCGCGAGGGCACCGGCCCGCTGACGAAGGCGGACCCGACGTTTCACGGGGAAATCCCGACCCAGACACACCCCCTGGCGTTGATACCGGGGACGTCGCACGTCTGACGTCGGACGCCGGGAGGTCCGGAGCCGGACACTCGGGTGCGGCGCGCGAACCTGAAGTGTGATTCAACCCGGCCCCATGGCCACCTCCATCGAAGACCTCTCCCAGAGGGTGTCCGCGGCCTTCGCGGACCGCACGAAGCTGAAGGACGCGGACACCGTGGCGGCGGTGCGCGAAACGCTGGCGCTGCTGGATGCCGGCGAGCTGCGCGTCGCGGAGAAGGGCCCCGAAGGCTGGCGGGTGAACGCCTGGGTGAAGGAAGCCATCCTCCTGTTCTTCGCGGTGTCGGAGATGCGGGTGATGGAGGTGGGCCCCTTCGAGTTCTACGACAAGGTGCCGCTGAAGAAGGGCCTGGAGGCCGCGGGCGTGCGCGTGGTGCCGCCGGGCACCGTCCGCTACGGCGCCTTCGTGGAGAAGGGCGCGGTGGTGATGCCCGGCTACGTGAACATCGGGGCCCGGGTCGGCGCGGGCACCATGGTGGACACCTGGGCCACGGTGGGCTCCTGCGCGCAGGTGGGCCGCCACGTCCACCTGTCCGGCGGCGTGGGCCTGGGCGGCGTGCTGGAGCCGCCTTCCGCGACGCCCGTCATCATCGAGGACGGGGCCTTCCTGGGTAGCCGCTCCATCGTGGTGGAGGGCGTGGTGGTGGAGGAGGAGGCGGTGCTGGGCGCCAACGTCGTGCTGACCGCGTCCACGCAGATCATCGACGTCACCGGCCCGGAGGAGCGCGTCTACAAGGGGCGTGTGCCGGCCCGGAGCGTGGTCATCCCTGGAATGCGGGAGAAGGAGTTCCCCGCCGGGAAATACATGGTCCCCTGCGCGCTCATCATCGGGCAGCGCAAGGCGTCCACGGACCAGAAGACGAGCCTGAACGCGGCCCTGCGGGAGTTCGCCGTCCCCGTGTGAGGTCGGAAAATCCGCTGTCACCGGGGGCGCGTATAGAACCTCGGTGACCCTCGCGGTCCCAAGAACCCATGGAACACCTCGACGACATCCTTCCCGAGTGGCTGCTCGGGACCCTGGAACCGGCCCGACGGGACGCCGCGTCCCGCCACCTGGAAGGCTGTGCCCGGTGCCGGGCGGAGCTGACCCGACTGGCGCCGGCCGTGGATGCCCTCGGGACGCTGGTCGTTCCGGTGCAGCCCCCGGCCGAAGCCCTTCCCCGTCTGATGCGGGAGATGGAGGGCCCCGGCCGCTTCGCCCGCTGGGGCGGGCAGGTGGCCGCGTTCCTGGATGTGACGAAGGAGCGGGCGCTGTCGCTGCTGGAGTCCATGGCGGATCCGAACAACTGGATGCCGGGCCCGGTGGACGGCGTGGAGCTGATGCCGGTGGAGGCGGGCCCCGCGCGCGAGGGGATGATGGCGGCCATCGTGCGGCTGCTGCCCGGGGCGCGCTACCCCCGTCACACCCACCAGGGCCGCGAGTGGAACCTGGTGCTGGAGGGCGGCTTCCGCGAGGACAACGGCCATGAGGTGTGGCCGGGCGAGGAGCTGGAGAAGACGGACGGCTCCATGCACGACTTCACGGCCCTGCAGGGGCCCGCGTGCATCGCCGTCACGGTGCTGGACGGCGTGACGGCCTTCGAGGATTTGTAGGACGCACGAGGCCCGACGGGCGGCGTGCTGGGAGCGGGCGGAGGCGGGGAGTATGGTGGGCCGCGCATGGCTTCCAACGACCTCGCCGCCCGTCTTGCCCATACGACGCTCGAGTTGTGCCGCATCGACAGCCCCATTGGCCACGAGGGTCCCATCGCGGACCACGTCGAGGGCTGGGCGCTGCGCCACTTCCGCCGTGAAGAGGTCTTCCGCGTAGGCCACACGCTGCTGCTGGGGTCGCTGGACGACCCCCGGCCCACGGTGGCGCTCATCGGACACCTGGACACGGTGCCCATGCATCCGGGTGACGTGGGCCGTGTGCCGCGCATCGAGGGCGAGCGCGTGCACGGCCTGGGCGCGTCCGACATGAAGGGCGGCCTCGCGGTGATGATGGCGCTGGCGGAGGACCTGCGCCGCGACACGCTGCCCGTCAACGTGGCCTTCCTGTTGTACGAGCGAGAGGAGGGGGCCTACGCGGAGAGCGGCCTCATCCCGCTGTACGCGAAGCGGCCGGACCTGTCGCGCGTGCGCTTCGGCATCGCGATGGAGCCCACGGACGGCGTGGTGCAGGTGGGCTGCGTCGGCAGCATGCAGGTGACGGTGCGCTTCAACGGGCGCAGCGCGCACTCGGCGCGGCCGTGGCAGGGGGAGAACGCCATCCACAAGGCGGGCCCGTTCCTCACGGAGTTGCTGGGGCGCGAGCGCGTGGAAGTGAACGTCGCGGGCTTCCCCTTCTACGAGGTGATGAGTGCGACGCTGGCCAAGGGAGGCCGGGCGCGCAACGTGGTGCCGGAGGCGTTCGAGCTGAACCTCAACTACCGCTTCGCCCCGGGCAAGAGCGTGGCCCAGGCGAAGGAGGACGTGCTGGCGCTGGTGGCGGGCCGCGCGGAGGTGGAGTTCACGGATGCGTCCCCCAGTGGACCGGTGGCGGCGGGCAACCCGCTCTTCAAGCAGTTGATGGCGCTCACGGGGCTGCCGGCCGCGTCGAAGCAGGCGTGGACGGACGTGGCGCGCTTCGGTGAGTGGGGCGTGGACGCGGTGAACTTCGGGCCGGGTGAGACGGCGCAGGCGCACCAGCTCCACGAGAGCGCGCCCATCGCTCCGCTCGCGGTGGCGTACGAGAAGCTGGCGGCGTTCCTGAAGGGCGCGGTGTAGCGAAGCGTTGAACCGTGCGCGCGGGGGCCGGATTCTCGGCCTCGCGCGGTGGTGTTCGCGCATGCATTCGTTGGATGGCGTGCATCTGCGCGGGGGCGCATGGGTTGACTTCATGCGGTTGCGCGTACGCTTCCAGGTGTTTTCGAACCTGGAGGTTGTTGATGAACGCTGAAACGAACGCGCAGGACCCGAACGAGACCCCGTCGCTGTCCAACACCCTGACGTCGGTGGGTGAGGCGACGTCCGCCACGCCGTCGCGCCGTCGCGCTTCCGGGACGCGCAAGAGCGCGCGCAAGGCCTCCACCCGTCGCAGCGGTGTCGCGAAGCGTGCGACCACGAAGCGCGCCTCCGCGAAGAAGGCAGTCGGCAAGCGTCCCTCCGCGAAGAAGGCCGCGGGCAAGCGTGGGACGGCGAAGCGCGCCACCGCGAAGCGTGGGACGGCGAAGCGCGCCACCGCGAAGCGCGGAACGGCGAAGCGCGCCACGGCCAAGCGGGGGGCCCGCAAGTCGCCGGTCCGTCGCGCCGCCGCCGGCCGCACCGCGCGCAAGACGACCGCGAAGCGCGGCACGACGGCCCGGAAGAACACCCGCGCGGGCGCCCGCAAGAGCCCGTCGCGTCGCTCGCCGCGCCGCTAAGAATTTCGCTGGTGGGAGGTGGGGAGGGTAGCCGTCCCGTGAAGGGATGCGCGCTCCCCGCGCCGCGAGGCCGCGCGCAGCGGCTGCGACCGCCGCCTCTATACTCGGCGCCAATGGCCTCCTTCGGCTCCTTCAAGCTTGGCGTCCCGCTCATCCTCTTCCTGGGTGGATGCGCTGCTTCCACTCCACCCACCATCATCGCTCCCGACGCGGAGATGGCGCGAGGGCCGTGGTCGGAAGTGCCCTCCGTGGTGATGCCCGCGGGGGATGCTTCCATCCCGATAGACCTCCTGCGGGATGTGGCGGAGGCGATGCTGAAGCTTCCGGGGGCGAAGGCATGTGACGCGGGAACGCGGCGTCCCATCGCGGGGTTGTCCACGGAGTACTGCTCGACCGTGTATGTGGCGGGCAGTCGTGACTCCTTGTTCTGGCGGGTGGCAGAACCCATCCGGGGGAGCCACGAAGCCTGCAAGCCATTCTTCGTGGTGAAGGACGATGACTTCCCGTCTTCGCAGGTGTGGGTTGTAGGCTATGTCCACAACCATCCATGTGCTGCGGCCCCGTCTTCTCAGGACCTCAGCGTCTGGCCTACGGACGTGCTCAAGCCCTTCGTGTCCATGGCGGAAGTGCGTCTGATCCCTGGGAATCCTGCGCCGGCGCTCTTCAAGAGCTCCGCCATCGAGATGGCCTCGGCGCTGGTGGCGGAGCGCCAGGATGGGACTCGCCTCTTCCTGCGCTACTTTCCCACGGGCGAGGTCCAGCAGTGGAGCGACGTCCGGGCTCGCTGGGTCACTTTGGGAGTCTGCGCCCCACGCAGCGCGCGCCCACCCTTCCGGAGCGTGGCGCCCGAATGTCGCACCGGTGGGTTGCAGTTACTCCGTGATTAGGTGTGGAAAATGATCAAGGCATTGACGCTTGCTGGATGGGTCGCGGTGCTCCACGGATGTGCTGCGCCCGCTGCTGCCTGGAAGGGCGAGGTGACGTGGCCGGACGAGAATTCGGCGAGGACTGTTGCTGAGTCCATGGAAGCCGGTGCCGCGCTCGCCGCGGCGGGCGCCATCCGCGAGGTAGTGCGGACCAACCCGTTTCCGAACCTGTTCGCGGGGTGCTCAAGCCCGGAGCAGGGCTTGGATGTCTCCGTTTTCACGGGCCCAAAGCCCGACTTGTACTTCGTGGTCGTGGACCAGCGTTTTCACCGCTGCGGCGGCCCTAGCGGACGCGTTCTTGACTGGTGGGAGGTGTATGCGGTGACGCCCCAGGGTGTCGTGGTCGCGAAGGCTCCGACTCCGGCTGGCGAGGACCCTTCGGATTCATCGCCACCCGGGAAGGCACCGCCTGATGCCGGGTCCTCTCCGGACCTGGAGGCCGCTCCGCTCGCACCGAGCGCCCCACCTGCCTCGCCTTCTCCGGCTACGCCCAAGGCTTCCCCTGGGTCGCCGTCACCCGCCCAGCCGGCGCCAGAGCAGCCCCGCCCGGAAGGTCCGTGAAGGTCCGCCGCTGGATGCCTTTTGCCTGCCGTCCCGCACCGGCCGTGAGTGGCGGAAACGCCAATCCATGACGGGTTCCCGCCAATCCGGAAACAAATTCATGACGGACAGTGGGTGAAGGTCAACCCAGTCCGCTATTCCTAATTCCCGAGATTGTTCAAATTTTCCCGGGCACCACGTTTAGCGTGGAGTCGGGTTCCCAACACCACTACAAAGGTCGCGAGTCCAACGAGGGGTACCCATGTCCAAGGCGCGTCACAAGCAGCCATTCGAGCTGCCCGATTTCTACGTTCCCTGGCCCGCGCGCCTGAACCCCCACCTCGAAGCAGCCCGCGTCCACACCAAGGCGTGGTCGTACGAGATGGGCATCCTGGGCCCTCCGAACGACGGGACGCAGCGGGAGGTCTGGAGCGAGCGTCGCTTCGACGGCATGGACTACGCGCTGCTCTGCGCGTACACGCACCCGGAAGCGCCGAGCGTCGAGCTGGACCTCATCACCGACTGGTACGTCTGGGTCTTCTACTTCGACGACCACTTCCTGGAGGTCTACAAGTACTCGCGCGACATCCAGGGCGGTCAGGCGTACCTGGACCGGCTGCCGCTGTTCATGCCGCTGGACCTTTCGCAGACGCCGCCGGAGCCCACCAACGCGGTGGAGCGCGGCCTGTGGAACCTCTGGCAGCGCACCGTGCCCACCATGTCCATGGACTGGCGCCGCCGCTTCTACGAGAACACCAAGCACCTGCTCGATGAATCGATGTGGGAGATCGAGAACATCAGCGAGGCGCGCGTCTCCAACCCCGTCGAATACATCGAGATGCGCCGCAAGGTCGGTGGCGCTCCGTGGTCGTCGGACCTGGTGGAGCACGCCGTCGCGGAGATTCCGGCCCGCGTCGTCCAGAGCCGCCCGATGCGCGTCTTCAAGGACACGTTCTCCGACGCAGTCCACCTGCGCAACGACCTGTTCTCCTACGAGCGCGAGATCCTGGAGGAGGGCGAGCTCTCCAACGGCGTGCTGGTGGTGGAGAAGTTCCTCGAGTGTGACACGCAGCGCGCCGCGGACCTGGTCAACGACCTGCTGACGTCCCGGCTCCAGCAGTTCGAGAACACCGCCGCGACGGAGCTGCCCTGGCTCTTCGCGGAGTACGGCCTGAACCCGGCGGAGCAGGCGCAGGTGATGCTGTACCTGCGCGGCCTCCAGGACTGGCAGTCCGGCGGCCACGAGTGGCACATGCGCTCCAACCGCTACATGAACCAGACCGCCGGACGGGAGAACCGGGAGCTGTCCGTCCCCCTCCCCAGCGGTCTGGGCATGTCCGCCATCAAGCTGCCGTTGACGGCTGGCGCGCTGGGCCTGGGGCCTCGCGCCCGCAGCTTCAGCCACGTCCCCCGCCAGCACGTGGGCCCGGTGAAGCTGCCGAAGTTCTACATGCCCTACAGCACGTACCTGAGCCCCCACCTGGAGCGCGCGCGGCGCAACTCCAAGGACTGGGCGCGCCGGATGGGCATGCTGGACGAGCTGCCCGGCCTGGGGCTCTACATCTGGGACGACCACAAGTTCGACGTCGCGGACGTGGCCCTCTGCGGCGCGCTCATCCACCCGGACGCCACCCCCGAGCAGCTGGACCTCACGGCGTGCTGGCTGGTGTGGGGCACCTACGCGGACGACTACTTCCCCGCGCTCTACAGCCACACGCGCGACATGCCGGGCGCGAAGCTGTTCAACGCGCGCCTCACGCAGTTCATGCCGGATGACGTGGAGGCCGTGAACGCCGCGGTGCCCACCAACCCCGTGGAGGTGGGCCTCGCGGACCTGTGGAAGCGCACGGCCGGCCCGCTCTCCGCCTACGGCCGCAAGCTGTTCCGCAAGGCCATCCAGGACATGACGGAGAGCTGGATCTGGGAGTTGAACAACCAGATCCTCAACCGCGTGCCGGACCCGGTGGACTACGTGGAGATGCGTCGCAAGACGTTCGGCTCCGACCTCACCATGAGCCTGTCGCGTCTGTCCAAGGGCGACGCCATCCCGGAGGCTGTCTTCAAGACGCGGACGCTGCGCGCGCTGGAGAACTCGGCCGCCGACTACGCCTGCTTCGTCAACGACATCTTCTCCTACCAGAAGGAGATTGAGTTCGAGGGCGAGCTGAACAACGGCGTGCTGGTGGTCCAGAAGTTCCTGGGCGTGGACAAGGACGAGGCCGTCCTCGTGCTGAACCACCTGATGACCGCTCGGATGAAGCAGTTCGAGCACCTGGTCGCCAAGGAGATCCCGGTGGTCATCCGCTCCTTCGACCTGGACACGGACGCGCAGGAGAAGCTGCACAAGTACGTGGAGCAGCTCCAGCAGTGGATGGCGGGCATCCCGATGTGGCACGCGGCGGTGGACCGCTACAAGGAATTCGAATTGCGAGACGCGGCCATGCCCAAGTTCAAGACCGGCAACATCGGCAGCCTTGGCGCGCTGGGCACGTCGGCGCTGCGAGTCGCGGAGCTGTTCAAACGCGAGCACCCCTGATTCTGGCTTTGCAGTGAACTGGCTTTGATTTTTTCAACCTAGGGAAAGGTGACCCATGTCGAACTCCAAGACGCACGATGAGAACTCGCTGAGCCTCGGGACCGCGGCGGCACGCCAGCTGGCGACGACCACCAAGTCCGAGCCCCAGATGCAGGGCATCTCCTCGCGGTGGCTGCTCAAGCTGCTGCCGTGGGTGCAGGTGTCCGGCGGTACGTACCGCGTCAACCGCCGCATGAGCTACGCCGTGGGCGACGGCCGCGTCACCTTCACCAGCACCGGCGCCAAGGTGCAGGTCATCCCGGCGGAGCTGGGCGAGCTGCCCCTGCTGCGCGGCTACGAGGACGCGGAGGTCCTCGCCGCCCTGGCCAACCGCTTCACGCAGAAGGAGTACAAGGCCGGTGAGGTCATCACGGAGGCCGGCAAGGAAGCCGACTCCATCGTCCTCATCGCGCACGGCAAGGTGAACCGCATTGGCGCCGGCAAGTACGGCGAGCCCACCGTGCTGGAGACGCTGGCCGACGGCGACCACTACAGCTACCAGGCGCTGCTGGAGTCGCAGGACTACTGGCAGTTCACGGTGAAGGCCGTGACGCCCGTCACGGTGCTCATCCTCCAGCAGTCCGCCTTCGAGGCGGTGGTGGCCCAGGCCCCGTCGCTGAGCAAGCACATCGAGGAGTTCAAGGCCCTCTCCAAGAAGAAGCAGGACACGTCCGGCCAGGCCGCCATCGAGCTGGCCGCCGGCCACAAGGGCGAGCCCGTGCTGCCCGGCACCTACGTGGACTACGAGACGTCGCCCCGCGAGTTCGAGCTGAGCGTCGCGCAGACCGTGCTGCAGATCCACACGCGCGTCGCGGACCTCTTCAACGACCCCATGAACCAGACCCAGCAGCAGCTGCGTCTGACCGTGGAGGCCCTGAAGGAGCGCAAGGAGCACGAGCTCATCAACAACCGTGAGTTCGGCCTGCTGCACAACGCGGACCTCAAGCAGCGCATCCACACCCGCCGCGGCCCGCCGACGCCGGACGACATGGACGAGCTGCTGGCCACCGTGTGGAAGGAGCCG
Organism: Corallococcus sp. CA047B; assembly: GCF_003612065.1. Taxonomy (NCBI): domain Bacteria; kingdom Pseudomonadati; phylum Myxococcota; class Myxococcia; order Myxococcales; family Myxococcaceae; genus Corallococcus; species Corallococcus sp. CA047B. The sequence goes on along the minus strand of NZ_RAWD01000284.1, from coordinate 3,290 downwards.
TCGTTCTTCCTGGCCCACCCGCGCGCCATCGCCGCGTTCGGCCAGGAGTGCAACCGCCAGGGCATCTACCCCACCAGCGTGGACTTCAACGGGAACATGATCCCCGCCTGGCGCGGCATCCCCATCGTCTCCTGCAACAAGATCCCCGTCACCGAGTCCCGCACCAGCTCCATCATGCTGATGCGCGTGGGTGAGAAGAACCAGGGCGTCGTCGGCCTGCACCAGGCCGGCATCCCGGATGAGATCGAGCCCAGCCTCAACGTCCGGTTCATGGGCATCAACGAGAAGGCCATCATGAACTACCTGGTCACCGCGTACTTCTCCGCGGCGGTCCTCACGCCGGACGCGCTGGGCATCCTGGAGAGCGTCGAAATCGGTCGCTCGTAGTCCCAGGCCCCCCGCACTTCCGGAGCTCTCTTCATGGCGAATCCCATCAACAACGGCGACACCGAGCACTCCAGCCTCAGTACGGCCGGTGCACGCCAGCTGGCGACGACGACCAAGTCCCAGCCGCAGATGCAGGGCATCTCCCCCCGGTGGCTGCTGCGCATGCTGCCTTGGGTGGCGACGAACGGCGTGTTCCGCGTCAACCGCCGCCTCACCTACTCCGTGGGCGACGACCGGCTGAACTTCACCAACGTCGGCGCCAAGGTGGAGGTCATCCCCCAGGAGCTGCTCAAGCTGCCGCTGCTGCGCGGCTTCGACGCGGACGAGGAAGGCCTGACGGTCCGGGCCCTCGCGAGCCGCTTCGTGCAGAAGCAATACAAGGCCGGTGAGTCCATCGTGGAGGCGGGCCAGCCCGCCGAGCACGTGTTCCTCATCGCGCACGGCAAGGCGACGAAGCTGGGCACGGGCAAGTTTGGCGACCCCGTGGTGCTGGACACGCTCGCGGACGGCGACCACTTCGGCGATTCGGCCGTGGTGGAGTCCAACGACGTCTGGCCCTTCACGGTGAAGGCGAACACGGCCTGCACCGTGATGGCGCTGCCGCAGCAGGTGTTCGAGGACCTCATCAAGAACGCCCCCGCTCTGAGCGCGCATGTCGCCCGGTACAAGGCGAACCTGAAGAAGCCCCAGGACAAGGCAGGGCAGGCCGCCATCCCGCTGACCGCCGGCCACCACGGCGAGCCCACGCTGGCGGGCGGGTTCGTGGACTACGAGCTGAAGCCCCGCGAGTACGAGCTGAGCGTGGCGCAGACCATCCTCCGCGTGCACACCCGCGTGGCGGACCTCTACAACGACCCCATGAACCAGACCGCGGAGCAGCTGCGGCTGACCCTGGAGGCGCTGAAGGAGCGCAAGGAGCACGAGCTCATCAACAACCCTGAGTTCGGGCTGCTGCACAACGCGGACCTGAAGCAGCGCATCAACACCCGGAGCGGCCCGCCGACGCCGGACGACATGGACGAGCTCTTGTCGCGCCGTCGCAAGTCACGCTTCTTCCTGGCCCACCCGCGCACCATCGCGGCCTTCGGCCGGGAGTGCAATCGCCGGGGCATCTACCCGACGGTGGTGGACGTGGCCGGCAGCAAGATGACTGCGTGGCGCGGCGTGCCCATCCTGCCGTGCGACAAGATCCCCATCACCAACACGCTCACCAGCTCCATCCTGGTGCTGCGCACCGGGGCGGACGATCAGGGCGTCATCGGCCTGCACCCCGGCAAGCTGCCGGATGAGGTCGAGCCGGGCGTCTCCGTGCGCCGCATGGACATCAACGACAAGGCCATCAGCGAGTACCTGGTGAGCACGTACTTCTCCGCCGCCCTCCTGGTCCCCGACGCGCTGGGTGTCCTGGAGAACGTCGAAATCGGTCACTGATGTCTTGAATTGAGTTGATGCAAGACAAGACGGGCCCGGTGCGGATGCACCGGGCCCGTTTTCATTTTTCTCTCCGCGTCGCTCAGTACTTCACGCGCAGGAGGAAGATGTCGCCCCGCAGGGGCTTGAGCTTGTCCACGCCGAAGTCGGTGACGCGGTCGGTGTGGCCGTACAGCACCGCGTCGCCGTCCGGCATCAGCGCTACCGCGGGCACCGCCTCCACGCCATACAACTCACCCCGGGGCTCCGGCGTGACGCCCAGGAAGAGGTGGGAGGCCAGCGCGTGTCCCGCCGCGTCGAAGCGCTGGGTGAAGAGCTGCGCGGAGCCCAGGCCGTCCTGGCCGGTGGTCCCGTTCTCCAACCACGAGTACGTGTAGCCCACCACCAGCACCTCGCCGGAGGCCTGCACCGCGACGCCCTGCACCTGCGCGTCCGGGCCCAGGTCGCGCGCCCAGCGCTCGGTGCCGTCGGCGGCGGTGACGGCGACGAAGGGGCTGGGATTGGCCGCGCCCTTCAGCGGGGACGCCGCCCAGGAGAAGGTCCCCTGGAAGTCACCACCGGCCACCACGTCGCCCGTGGGGCTCCGGCTCACGTCCTTCACGGCGCCCTTCACGCCGGGCCGGACCTTCGCCCACCCGAGCGTCCCGTTCGCCCGGTACAGCGCCACGAATGGGCTGCCCGTCCCCGCCGCCTGCGTGGCGTTGGTGCCGAAGCGCACGGTGCCCACGTACCGTCCCGCCACCGCCACGCTGCCGTCCTCCGCCAGCGCCAGCGCCAGGGGCTGGGCGCCCGCGCCGTCGGACTCCGCCTGGCCCACGGCGAAGCTCCGCTCCGGGGTGCCATCCGCCGCGAACACCGCCACGCCCGCGCTGGGGCCCTTCACGCCCGCGCCCAGGTCCACCATGGACGGCGCCGTGTAGGCCACGTACAGCCGGCCCTGCGCGTCCGCCGCCACATCCGCGACCGTCAGGTCCGCCGGCACCTCGTGGGCCCAGAGCGTGGCGCCGTCCCCGGACAGCCTCGCGACGAAGGCCCCACCGGCCAGCTTGCCCGTGCCCAGGTCCATGAGGCCCTGGTGGTTGCCGGCCACCAGCAGGCCGCCCGCGCCGTCCGCCGCGACGCGGGCCCGGACCTCCGCGCGCAGCTCCAGGGGCGCCGTGGCCACGCGGACGTCGTAGGCCCGCGTCCACAGCGTCTGGCCCGCGCCCGAACGTCGGGTGAGCACCAGTTGCACGGAGTCGTCCGTGGGGGCCCGGGCGTCCAGGTCGTCGTAGTCGTGCACCGCCGCGCTGAAGAAGTCCCCGGACGCGTCCACCGCCAGGTCCAGCGCCAGGTCGTCCTGGGCGGAGCCTTCCTTGGACAGCCACAGCGTGGCACCCGACGCGGGCGGCACCTGCTCCGGCTCCTTGTCGGGAGGCGGGGGTTCGTTGGAGTCCGGCTCCGTGGGGGGTGTCTCCGGTTCGGTGGGGGGC
>NZ_RAWD01000283.1:0-12346 GCF_003612065.1 Corallococcus sp. CA047B | reverse complement strand
GCGCCGGGGGGGCGGCGAAGCGCGGGGGCGGGGCAGGGCGGCGCAGGGGCACGACGTCGGCCTCCACCGCTTGTGTGGGGGCCAGCTTCAGCAGGAGCGCGTCCACGTGTCCGTCGAGCGCGTCCGCATGGGTGGCGAGGAAGGTCTCGCAGACCTCGCACGGCGAGGCCAAGTGCTCACGAAACCAGGCGACCGCGCCGGGCTCCCGGTTCGCGAGGTCGTGCATCACGGCGGCATCCAGGTGTCTCATGTCTCAATCCCACCGTCCGGCGAGCACCCGTTGGAGAAGCTCCCGCTTGATGCGCCCTCGAAACCGTTCCAACCGCATCGTGATCGTGCTCTTGCCCACGCCCAGCTGTTCGGCGATCTCCCGCGCGGACAACTGTCCCTCCAGATAGAAGAGCTGCACGGTCTTCTTCTCCTCGCCCTCGGGCAGCTCGGAGATGAGCTGCCGCACCACCGCGATGTCGCGCTCCACCTGGAGCGCCGCGGGCAGGGCCGGCACCGTTTCCGGTTCGGGATCCGCCAGCGCGTCTTCCATCCGCCGCAGGGCCGTGCGGCGTTCCAGCTTCGAGCGCGCCCGGTTGCGCGCGATGGTCAGCAGCCAGGGCGTGAAGGCCCCGGCCTCCTTCAACCGGGGCAGCCCCCGGAACGCGCGGACGTAGGACTCCTGGAGGACGTCCTCCACCTCATCCGCATCCAATGTGCCGAAACCCGCGACCAGTCGCGCCACCAGGGGCCGCGTCCGACGGTAAAGTTCACCGAAGGCGGACGACTCCCCTTGCGTCGCCCGCCGGACCTCGTCCGCGAATGCGTCCGTTTCACCCACCTGTGGAAAAGACCTCTCTGCCGGCGAATCGGCCACAGGCCTTGATTATCGAACGGGATGCTCCGGGTCCTGAAGCGCGAAGGCCCCCGGACGGTTGTCGTCCCGGGGGCCTTCTTCGTTCAACGGGAGGCGGGCGGACGTCAGCCGACGAGCTTCGCCTTGAGCGTGATGTTCACGCCGGCGAGCGCCTTGGAGACGGGGCAGCCCTTCTTGGTCTCCTCGGCGATCTTCTGGAACCGGGCGTCGTCCGCGCCGGGGACGATGACTTCGGTGCTCAGCGCGATGGTGGTGATGGCGAAGCCCTCGCCCTGCTTGTCGAGCTGCACGTCCGCGTTCGTCTTGATGCTGGTGGGCTTCAGGCCCGCCTTCTCCAGGCCCAGCGACAGCGCCATGGAGAAGCATCCGGAGAGCGCCGCGCCAATCAGCTCCTCGGGGTTGCTGCCCGGCTGGCCCTCGAAGCGGGTGCCGAGCGAGAAGGGGACCTCGGCGGCGTGGCCGGGCTTCATCGCGCCCTTGCCGTCCTTCAGGCCACCGGTCCACTGCGCACTGCCCTTGCTGATTCCCATGGCTTTGTTCTCCTGATGGCGACACGGCGGCCTGCCGTGTCTGCCTTTGGTCCGCGCCGGAAGGTAGGGCGCGGGGGGCTTGCTGACAATTCCTGGCAACGCCTGACATCGCCTCGCCAACCCTTTCAGCGCTTCGCGGACACCTTCCACAGCGTGTTGCTGGCGTCGTCCGCGACCAGCAGCGCGCCGTCGGGCAGCACCGTGACGCCCACCGGGCGCCCATGCACCTGGGCCTCGGAGGTGTTGGAGATGAAACCGGTGAGGAAGTCCTCCGGCGGACCGGAGGGCCGGCCGTCCTGGAACGGGACGAAGACGACCTTGTAGCCGGACAGCTCCGCGCGGTTCCACGAGCCGTGCTGCCCGATGAAGGCCCCGCCCTGGTACTTCTTCGGGAACGCCTGCCCTTCGTAGAACGCCAGCCCCAGCGACGCGGTGTGCGCGCCCAGGGCCACGTCCGGCACCAGCGTCCGGGCCACCAGGTCCGGGCGCTGACCGGCCAGGCGCGGGTCTTCGTTCGCGCCGAAGTACGCGTAGGGCCAGCCGTAGAAGCCGCCGTCCTCCACGTGCGTGAGGTAGTCCGGCACCAGGTCCTCGCCCAGGTCGTCGCGCTCGTTCACCGCCGTCCACAGCACGCGCGTGCCCGGCGCCCAGGCCATGCCCACGGGGTTGCGCAGGCCGCTCGCATAGATGCGCTCGCCGGTGCCGTCGGGGTTGATTTCCAGGATGTTCGCGCGGCGCTCCTCCTCCTGGAGGCCGTGCTCGGCCACGTTGCTGGCGGAACCCACCGACACGTAGAGCTTGGAGCCGTCCGCGTTGGCGATGAGGTTGCGCGTCCAGTGGTTGTTGTAGCCGCCCGCTGGCAGGTCCAACAGCTTCTGCCCCTTGGACTGGAGCTTCGTCTCCCCGGCGGTGTACGGGTAGCGCCAGAGGCCATCCGTGTTGGCCACGTAGAACCGGTCGCCCAGCAGCAGCATGCCCAGCGGCTGCTTCAAGTCCTCCAGGAAGACGTCGCGCACCTCGGGGGTGCCGTCGTGGTCGGCGTCGCGCAGCAGGGTGATGCGGTTGGCGCTGTTGCCCAGGTTTTGCGAGCGCACCTTGCCGGACTCGATGGACTCCTTCTGGTCCTCCTTGTCCTTGAACTCGGAGGAGGCCTCCGCGACGAGCACGTCCCCGTTGGGCAGCACGTAGGTCCAGCGCGGGTTGCGCAGGTCGCCCGCGAAGCGCGTCACTTCAAAGCCTTCGGGGGCCACGGGGCGCTTGCCTTGCGGCCACCCGACGACCGAGCTGTAGCGCTTCACGTTGAAGCTGGGGTCCGGCGCGGGCAGGGCCGGCGCCTTGCCCGCCGGGGACGGGGTGGAGCGGTGCGCGCAGTCCGTCAGGAGCAGCGCGGCCGCCACGCAGAGCGGGACTCGGAAGAACACGGTCATGCCCCTCCCTCTACGGAGAACCCTCCGCCCCACGCGATGCCTGGATGCGGGGCACCGCGCGCGGGTGTTGAGTTGTGGGAAGCACGGGCGCCTGCTGCTCAGCGCAGGACACGTGCCCTTCCGTTCAAGACGTGAAGACGGCCCGCACGCAGCCGTCCTCCTTCTTCTTGAAGAGCTCGTAGCCCTTCGGCGAGTCCTCCAGCGAGAAGTGGTGCGTGGCGAGGAACGACGGATCCAGTTCGCCCTTCACCACGTGCTCCAGCAGGCGCGGGACGTACTTCTGCCCGTGCTGCTGCGCGGCGCGCAGCGTGAGGCCCTTGTTCATGATGGCGCCCAGGGGGAACGTGTCCATCAGGCCGTACACGCCCAGCACGGACAGGGTGCCGCCCTTGCGGCAGGCGAGGATGGCCTCGCGGATCGCCTGGCCCCGGTCGGAGTGCAGGTGCAGCGCCTGCTTCGCCCGGTCATACGCGTAGCCCGGCCCGGTGCCGTGGGCCTCCATGCCCACCGCGTCGATGCAGGCATCCGGCCCGCGGCCTCCCGTCATCTCCCGGAGCGCGTCCACCACGCTCTCCGTCTGGCTGTAGTCCACCGTCTCCGCGCCGACGAACCGCTGGGCCATGGACAGGCGCTCCGGGAAGCGATCCACGGCGATGACCCGCTCCGCGCCCATCAGGTAGGCGCTGCGCATCGCCATCATCCCCACGCCGCCCGCGCCCCACACGGCGATGGTGGCGCCCGGCTGGATGTCGCAGAAGTCCGCGCCCATGTAGCCAGTGGGGGCCGCGTCGGAGAGGAAGATGACCTGCTCGTCGCGCAGGCCCTCTGGCACGAGGAAGCAGTCGTGGTCGGCATGGGGCACCCGGACGTACTGGGCATGGGCGCCCGCGTAGCCGCCGAAGGCATGGGTGTAGCCGTAGATGCCGGCGGTGGGATGGCCGAACGCCACCTGCTGGTATTCAGGCTTCGGGTTGGTGTTGTCACACAGCGACCAGAGCTGGTGTTCGCAATACCAGCAGTTGCCGCAGACGATGAACGAGGGCACCACCACGCGGTCCCCCTTCTTCACCTTCCTCACGTCGCGCCCGATGTCCACGACCTCGCCCATGAACTCGTGGCCGATGATGTCGCCTTCCTGCATCGTCGGGATGTATCCGTCGATGAAGTGCAGGTCCGAGCCGCAGGTCGCCGACATCGTGACGCGCAGGATGGCGTCGTGCGGGTTGACGATCTCCGGGTCGGGGACGGTCTCCACGCGCAGGTCATTCACTCCGTTCCAGCACAGGGCTCGCATGGGCTCGTCCTCCGGTCAGTCCGCGCTCGCGCGAGCGGATGGGTTGTGCTGCAGGGTGGGCATTTCTCCGGTCTCCGCCAGGCTCTTGAACCGGCGCAGCACCTTCATTGACTGCAGGGCCGGGATGCCGCGCAGCCGCTTCGCCAGTGCTCCGGCCAGCGCGCGTCCCGGTGGGGAGAAGGCCAGGTGCAGCGTCACCTCCGTGCCCCAGTTCGCCGGGGCGGGCCGGAAGCGCACCCAGCCCTGGCCTACCAGCGCGCCGCCCCCGATGGACTCCCAGCGGATGAGCTCCGGCGTGCGCTCCTCCACGACGCGGGAGTCCCACTCCAGCGTGCGTCCCAGCGGTCCGTGGAGCTTCCAATGCCGGCCGCTTCCCCCCGTCGGCGTGACGTCCGCGAAGGGGGCCATGATGCGGCCCAGCGTCTGGGGATCGCGCCACAGGCGGTACAACACCTCCGCCGGGCGGCCCACGGTGACGGTGTGTTCCACGTGCGTGGTGTGGGTGCGGTGGGCCTGCTCGGAGGGCGGTGGGCCGCGCGCCGTGCGGGCGCCGCCTGGGGCCGCGCGCCGCCGGGAGTGCAGCCCCTGGTAGAGCAGGGCGCCGCTGGCCAGGGCCACCACCGTGCCCCCGAAGGACCGGCGCCTCAGTCCCAGGGACACGAGCGTCCCGGCGAGCACCGCCGAAGCGGTCCGCCCCCAGTGGCTCGAAAGGAGCTCCTCCTGGGAATGCGTCGTTCGAGGCTCGAGGGGCCGTAGGGGCCCTGTTCGTGAGATTTGCATGGCTTCTCCCGTCCTGGCCGCGCGTGGAGGGGGGCGCGTGCGTCAGGCACTCCCTGCGATGCTTTGGGCAGGGAGGTCCCGGGACAACTGGACATGTGGAGGGGCCGCTGGAGCTGGCTGCCCGGCGTGCCTCAATGCGAGGGCGGTGTGGCTGGCGTGGCCGGCGTGCGCACGTGCTCGGGCCGGAAGCCCAGGCCGATGATCCGCGCCGGGATGCGGCGCAGGTTGGGAAAGTGCTGGATGAGCCAGAGCGGCAGGGGCAGGCCCGTGCGGTTCGATGGCGCTCGCAGCGCGGGGCGCAGCACGCGGTCCTGGATGAGCACCTGGGCGCGCTGCGTGAGGCGCGTGGGCAGTTCGCGGCGCTGTTGAACCTTGCGCAGGTCCTGGGGCGTCACGCGGCCTTCGCGCAGCGGCGCGGCGAGGAGGTTGGCGGCGGCCACGGCGTCCTGCACGGCGAGGTTGATGCCCACGCCGCCCACGGGAGACATCGCATGCGCCGCGTCTCCGATGCAGAGCAGGCCGGGCTGGAACCAGGTGCGCAGCCGGTCCACGCGCACGGTGAGCAGCTTCACGTCGTCCCAGCTTGAAATCTCCGGGGCCCGGTCCGCGAGGAGGGGGGCCAGTCGCGCGAAGTCCTCGCGGAACGCGTCCAGGCCGCGCTGTCGCACGCGTTCGAAGGCGCCCTTGGAGATGACCCGGCCGCACTGCCATTGGTCGCCCCGGTTGATGAGGATGAAGATCTGCCCGCCCTCGAAGCGGCCCATGGGGCCGGAGGGGTCCCCTGGCTTGCGTGAAACGCGGAACCAGAGGACGTCCATGGGCGCGCCCAATTCCTCCACTTCCAGTCCGGAGCGTTGACGCACGGTGGACGTGCGCCCGTCGGCGGCCACCACGAGGGGGGCTCTCACCTCCAGGGCGCCGTCCGGGGTCCGGGCCTGGACGCCGACCACCTGGCCCTTGTCGCGCAGCAGGTCTGTCACCTCCGTGCGCCGGAGCAGGTGGAAGCCTGGCCAGGCGGAGGCCTTGCGCGCGAGGAAGTCGAGCAGGTCCCACTGGGGCATGAACGCGATGTAGCGGGCGTGGGTGGGCAGGTGGTGGAAGTCCCCCACCACCACGTCGTGCGTGCCGCTCTGGAAGCGGATCTCCGGGGCCTTGGTGTGGGGAAGGGCGAGCAGTTCATCCATCCATCCCAATTCATGCATCAGCTCCAGCGTGGACGGGTGGATGGTGTCGCCACGGAAGTCGCGCAGGAAGTCCGCGTGCTTCTCCAGGACCGTGACATCCACTCCGGCGCGCGCGAGCAGCATGCCCAGCATCATCCCCGCGGGACCGCCTCCCGCGATGCAGCACTGGGTGGTGAGCGTCTTGTCAGTCATGGTGTTCCCCTGGGCCCGTAGTGGAGCGGGCGCGGAAAGCCTAATCACTGCTCCACGCGGTCCCGAGGGGCGTCGTGGGTCTTGGGGGAAATCGGACTGCGATAGGCCTGAAATGGCACGAGGGTCTCCGGCGCGCGGGAGATGCCCTCGCGGGCGTCGGGGACGAGTTCACGGACCCGATTCCTCAAGCTGAGGATGTCCGTGCCAACGGCCAGCCCAGCCCTGACTTTCGTTAGGTGTTGTTAACTTTCCAGTGTGTCCGTGATTGCATGTCGCGCCATGTCAGCCACCCGCCATCCCTTGCGCGCCCTCCGCGCTGCCGTTCCCCTCGCCCCGGGGAGCACCAGGGGGGGCATGTCGCCGTTGCGCTGGCTGGTAGCACTCGCGCTGCTTTGGGCGTGTGGCGGCTCCTCGTATCTCCGGGATGGAAACGGAACGTACTTCGGGATTGAGGTCCGCGACGGCCATGAGATTCCGTGGGTCCGTGGGCCATGGCCTGTCATCACCGCCTCCCTCGACGCGGATGCCGTCATCGACCAGTTGTGCATCCCGCTCATGGAGTTACCCGCTGCCGCGCCACCACGAGGTGAGTATGGCCAAGAGTACTGCGGGGTCATCTACGCCCATGAGGGCCGCTACCATGCGTCCTGGCCCGCCGCCCTGGAGACGCGGCGCCTCAGCGCTGAGAACAAGGACTTCAAGAACTGCCGCGTGCCTCGGAAGGTGGTGGATGAACGAGGGCGGACGGAGATCCTCGCGGACTACCACACCCACCCCTGGCGCTACTCGCAGATGTCCATCCAGGACCGCTGGCAGTCTCGCCAGCGGTACTCGTTCCGCGTCCAGATGGACGCTGCGTGCACCGTGCAGATGTACATCCCGAACATCGGAAAGGAGCGTCCCGGGGAGGTCTTCGTGCGGCAGGGGGGGCGCTGGGTGCTCATCGGGCGCGTCATGGACAAGGTCAATGGCACCATTCTGCCTGTGTCGGAGGCATCCCGATGACACGTGCATCGCTGATCGCTCTGTCGCTCATTGCGTTGAGTGGGTGCTCCCTTTTCCAGCGCTCGAAGCGCCCACCTCATGCACCTCCCGAAGAGGCCCAGAAGTTCGTCTTCCCGGCCCTCACCTTCCAGGAGGGCCGGACAACGCTCTTGGATGGCGACATCGCCACCGCCGTCCAACTCGCGATGGATGACCTTCTCCCCCTGGACCGCAAGCCACCCAAGAACGCAACGCCGGTCGAGTTGTGCCTCTTCCGCCGTGACATCTATCAGGTGGCGGTGGAGCGGCTGCCGGATGGCATCATCCTGGTTGGCATCTACGCGCACACCGAAATCTGCGATCCGAACGACACCGCCACGGATGCCGGGGGACTCTACGCCGTCGATGTGCGGCGCGGTCTCATCGTCGCGCAACAGCGGTAGGTGCTCGCCCACCACGACGCCAACCCGGGGGCTCAAAGGGCTTTCGGCCCGTGGACGCTCGGAACATTGGAAAGGGCATCTGGCTGCGGACTTCGCTCATCACGTAGGGGCTCAGACGGACGCCATCACCGGGCAGATCCACGGTGCGTCCGGCGGTCGCGGCAACCCCTGAAGCAGGCCCCCGCTTTTCTCCGGGGCCTCGCGAATCAGGGCACTTCGGGCCCACGGCACGTTAGGCTGGGGACCGCCGTTGTCCGGCGACAGGAGACGCACCATGCCCAAGGGTCAAGAGAAGGCGAAGAAGGACAACAAGCCGAAGCTGACGACGAAGGAGAAGCAGGAGAAGAAGAAGAAGGCCAAGGAAGAGAAGAAGAAGTAGCCCCGAGGCCGAAGTCGTCGCGTGCGTCAGGGCGCCTTCTTCGGAGGCACCCGGCACGCGGCATGGCCGAGGATGACGTCCCCGTCGACGGTGCTCGTCGGCGTGGGCGTCCATCCGGCGGCGAGCCGGGCGTCCAGGAGCTCATCGGCCTTCGGTTGACGGTCCCACACGGAGACCGCGTTCACGCCGCCCAGTCACGTGGTGTCGAAGACGAGGTAGCGCTCGCCTTCCCAGGGCACCACCACGTCGTGGGTGAACTCGTCCTGGACCACCACCGCCGCCACGTCGCGGGGCGGCGTCCGGGCAAACCCCCAGCGCACCACGTCCTGGAGCAGGGTGAGCGGCGCCAGCTCCCGCTCCAGCCGTGCGCGCTGGGCCGGCGGCAGCCCGGAGTGGTCGATCAAGGGCACCATGCCCGCAGCATACCCAGCCGACGGGCTACCGTCCCAAGCCCCTGGACATATTAATCCAGCAAAACAAGAAAAGCCGTTGAAGGGATTATTCCTGATGGAGTCCGGTTTGGCTTCTATTTCCGGAATTCAAACCAGGGAGCCCCATGCCTCAGTATTTCCACATCGCGTCCACGACGAACCCTTCCTTCGTGGTTGGCGCCTCGGGTTCGACCTCGGGTTCCGCGGTGCAGCTCGTCCAACGGCAGGGCGGCGTCCAGGCCCAGGGCCAGTTGTGGCGGTTGACGGCCAGTGGGTATCTCGTCAACGGCTACGACCCGAGCCTCGTGCTCGCGGTGGGCTCGGGCGGCGTCGTGCTCTCCACGCAGAGCCCGACCGACAACACCCAGGTGTGGCAACTGAACGCCGGTGAGGTCGCCGACGCGCCGCGCGCCGGTACGATCCAGAGCACGGCGAGCCTGCAACTGCTGACGGTCACCGCCTACACCAATGGCGCTTCGTTGGAGATGCTCGACGGCACCGCTCCGGCGCAGCCCGACGCGTTGTGGACGATGGATCCGTTCCCCGTGGCCTTCGACCAGCCGACGGCGCTGAGCAGCGCCCTCAATGCCAGCTATTTCAACATCGTCGCCGCCGGTGCGCCGAGCACGCTCCTGCTGAACATCGCCGGCGGCTCGTCGACGCCGGGGACCCAGGTGATCGTCTGGACGTCCCAGACGAACGCCACCAACGACCTCTGGCGGCTCACGCAGTCCGGCTACATCGTGAGCGCGCTCTCCCCGTCGCTCGTGCTCGGGCTCGGGACCTACGCCAATGGCGTGCAGCCGGTCGTCACCTGCGAGGTGGACGTCGGCGACGACACCCAGTTGTGGACGCTTGGCAGCGGCAACCTGTACGGGATGCCCAACGCGAGCACCCTCATCAACCGGGCGACGAACCAGGCGCTCGCGGTGCTGAACGGTGACTTCACCGCGGGCGCGAGCGTCGTGGCGATCCCGGTGGGCAGCCAACCGCCGGCGGCCGCGCTCTGGACCGTCTCGCTGTCGAACTGGCAGCCGTCAGCGGTGGAGGGGCAGACGGCCACGACGTCAGGTTCCACGCTCGCGCCGCCGTTGCCGCTCGTGGCGAACGTCCAGGGCAACGCGACGACGGGCGGGACGCCCGTGATCCTCTGGCCCTTGAGCTCCGTCCCCCCTGGACTGCAGCCGCCGTTCTCCAATGTCAGTTGGCCGAACAACAACCTCTGGCGCTACAGCATCGACGGGTACATCACCTCCGACCTGGCGCCCGACTTCGTGCTCACCGCCATGCCTGACGGCGCCGCGGTGATGTACCCCAAGCAGATGATCGCCACGCCCGCCCAGCAATGGAACATCTCCGCGTCGGAGGTGACGTGGAGCGGCATGCCGCTGCAGGTGCTGCAGATCGCCAACGTGCAGTCCGGCGCGCTGCTGACCGTGCCCGACAACGCGCTGACCCAGGGCACCGCCCTGGTCCTCAAGGCGGCAGGGAGCACGACCTCCGCGTCCCAGCAGGCCTGGTTCAACACGAACGGCTACCCGCTGGACGCCATCGTCGGGCAGATGCCGCTCGGGTTCCCGACCTCGTCGGATCCGCAGGCGCTCACCGCCTACAACTACATCAGCGCGAACCTTCTCCCGAAGATCACCAGCAGCCAAGGGATCCGCGGCGAGTACACCAACACGACCGACGTGCCCGATTGGCTGGCGAACCTCCCGGGGCTGACACCGCCACCGCCGTCCAGTGTTGCGTCGGACGTGTGGACCCAGGTGCAGCAGCAGATCCAACAGGAGCTGACGTACGCCAACGCCATCCAAATCCTCAGCTCCGATGCCAGCACGTTCTACTCCGCGCTGCAGGTCAACGTGCTGGGGCTGCTCGACTCGATCGCGGAGGGCATCACGGGGCTGGGCACGCAGGCGTCCGGGGACGCCGTTGCCGTCATCGAGGGCATCGCGCTGTCGTTCGTCCAGCTCGTGCCGGACGTCGGGGGTTGCATCGCGGGGCTCATCCAGACCGGGCTGAACGCCGCCGCCTCGTATGGCCAGCCCGGTTCGCTGGGGAAGGTCCAGGCGGCGGTCTCCCAGTTGATGCTGAACGTCGGGACCTTGTTCACCCACCTCACCGCCGCGACGCAGGATCAAATGACGGCGGCGCTCGGTGACTGGGGGCAGATGCGGGCCATCGGGTCGCTCACCTCGCTGATGCCCGGTGCCCCCGACTCGCTGGCCTGGACCGTCGACACGGAGAGCGGCCTCGAGAATTCGGCCACGCCCGGCATCTACCTCGCGATCGCGCAGATGCTGATGCCGGTCCAGTACTACATGTGGCAGGCGTTCCAGCAGTCGCTCCTGGACTCGGTCCAGGCGTCGATGTCGCTCGCGCCGATGTCCCCAGAGCTGCCAAGTGATTGCTACACGAGCGTCGTCACGATGGACGGCTCCAAGCAGTACTTTGGCGCCTACGACCTCTACGTCCTCGCCGCCTCGAACGGGAGCTATCCGTCCTCCACGCTCATGTCCACCTACGTGTGGAATCTGGGCGTCACCCCGTCGGCGTTCTACATGGGCAGCCCGAGCTGGCCCTTCCCGACGCGCGTCATGTCGATCCTCGGCCTGGACAGCAAGAGCATTGGCACCACCTTGTCGACCAACTGGAACCAGACGCTGCTCGCGCGGGTCTTCAATTGCACGCCGAACGCGCTCACGATGACGTTGACGCCCAACCATGACTGCCCCGTGAGCTGGGGCAATATGAGCCAGCCGCTGGCGCCGTACGCGATGTTGGAGTTCGCCGCCAGCGCCGGGCACCACGGCGACACGTCGGTGAACGTCGCGGTGACCGACTCAAGCGGAACCCAGGTGATGCAGTTCGAGGTCGTCGGCGGCAGCACGACGTCCGTCCCGTACAACATCCCGGCGCAAGGCTACTGGCTGTCAAGCAGCGTCACCAACGCCGGTGGTGGAAAGCCGCCCGGCAGCTGGGGCCCGCCCGGGATCGCGAACGTCGCGTTGGGACAGTAGACCCAGGCGCTCGGACCTCTCCCCTGGACAGCGTCTATGTCCAGGGACTCAGGACATCCAGCAGGATGACGTAGTGCACGGCCGCCGCGGCGATGACCATCGCGTGGAACAGCTCATGGTAGCCGAACACCTCCGGCTTCGGATCCGGCCACCGGCGCGCGTACACCACGGCGCCCACGGCGTAGAGCACGCCTTCGAAGACGAGCCACCCGACCCGCGTGGGGCCGATGACGCCCGACAGCCGCAACATCACCGGCGTCGACACCAGCCCCAGCGCGACGTAGAGCGCGGAGCGCAGCCCTCGCGACGCGGAGATGCCCAGCAGCGTGAGCGTCGCGCCCGTGAGGGCCGCGATCCACATCACCCAGAGCGACTGCCGGCTCCAGCCTCCCGCCAGGTCCAGCGTGGCCAGGGGCGTGAAGCTGCCCGCGATGAGGATGTAGATGGCCGCGTGGTCGAACTTCCCCAGACGCTGGTACGTCGCGGGCGTCCAGGTGGGCCAGTGGTAGGTCCCGCTCACGCCGAACATCAGGACCATGCTGAAGCCGAACGTCAGGTTGGCCGCGTACTGCACGCCCTGCACCGGGGTCCGGGCCATCTGGAAGCACGCCACCAGCGCCGCGATGAACGCGAGCATGTGCGACACGCCTCGCAGCCTGGGCTTCAACTCGTCCATGGCCTGCTCCTACCCCGGGCAGGTCACGGTTTCGTCAGCGAGCGGGCCACCACCCCTCACGGGGCGTCCAGGGGTGTGCACCCCCGCGCCCGGCTCCGTCCGATTTCCGCCAACCCCGCCCCACGCCCGCCCTGGCGT
>NZ_RAWD01000282.1:0-12512 GCF_003612065.1 Corallococcus sp. CA047B | reverse complement strand
GGAGTGGCGCCTCGATGGGCGCTTCCTCCGGAGCGCGGGGCAGGGCGGTGACCAGCTCGTAGACGATGTTCTCCGGCGGAGGTCGCGGGGCCGGTCCGTTGAAGAAGGCCAGGCCCGCGAGCACCCGGAAGGTCGGCGTGCCCGGCGCGTCGCCCAGGCCCACTCCGCCCAGCGCGAACCCCTCCAGCCACCGCGCGAACGCATAGCGCAGGCCGCCTTGCACCTCGCCCCGCGTGCGCTGCTGCTCCCAGGCGTATGCGCCGCGAGCGGAGACCTCCCCGCGCAGCGCCCGCCCCACCGTCAGCCCCGCGCCGACTTGGAGCTCACTGCCCACGCTGTCGCGCGCATCCGCGCTCGAAGCTGGCGAGACGGAAGGGCGCAGGAGCACCCCCGCCTCCAGCGCGGGGGACACCGGGCCCAGCTGTTTGCCCAGGAGCAGCCGTCCCCAGCCGCTGAAGCCGCTGTCCCGCACCAGCGCGCCCGAAGCACCCACGGGCAGCTGGACGCCCAGGTCCAGCGCCAGGTGGAGCGCCTCTGGTGAGAGCCTGCCCAGCAATCCCAGCCGGACGTCGAACCGGGGCGCGCCCAGTCCGCTGCGTGAGGGCGAGGCGATTGCCTGAGAGGTGGTCAGGTCGTCGCCCCGCTGCCTCACGACGACGGGGAGCTGCCCCTGCAACTCGAGCCATGGCAGCACGCCGACCGCCAGCGCCAGCAGCCCGGTGGTCCGGTACCGGAGGAGGGAAGCGTCCTGTCCGTCGACGTGGACGACCCGAGGTGCCCGCTGGTAGTGCCCCAGCAGGGACACGCGCAGCGACCCCGGGGCCAGCAGCTCGCCGTTCCCGAGCGTCAGCGCCCCCAGGCCCGGGTTCACCTCCAGGCGCTCCAGCGAGAAGGAGGTGAGGGGCGCGGCCTCCTGGGCACGGCCGGGGGCCGCGAGGAGCAGCAGCCCCAGCGCGGCCCTTCCATATCGATGCGAGGCCCGTCCCATGGCCGCATCATCCGTCAGGTGTCCCCGCCGAGCGATGGGCGGATCGACATGTTCCGCCACCATCCCCCCCGCACCCTGCGACTACCGCACGACGTCCAGGAGGCCCACGCCGCGCTCCGCCCACGCGGTTCCCGGCGCGGTGCGCAGGTCATCCACCGGCGGGGACAGTGGCTCCCAGATGGCGGCATTCTGCGCGGGCGGCCTGTTGATGTTCAGGACGCGCGCCCGGTACAACTGCCCATCGTGCATCACCAGCGCCCCCGCCGCGTACATCACCTCGGGTGAGCCGGGCGCCAGGGTGGCGCGGTCCGCCCACAGCTCCAACTGCCGCGAGGTCGACCCTGCTGGAAGCCCCGGGTCGACGAACGTCAACGCGGACACGGCGCCATTCACATTGCCAGTGGCCGTCACCGGACCCACCGTCCCGCTGCCTCCCGTCAGGCCCGCGATGAGCTTGCGCCCCCCCTCCCATTGGTTGTCCTTGAACGTCAGGGGAGAGGTGAGGGTGCCCGCCTTGCCAAAGACGACGCCCGGGTCCGTGGCGTCCGGGTAGGCGTTGGCATGGCCGAAGTCGAGCCCTCGGAACGCGTTGCGCTCCCAGAGGAACGTCGCCCCCGCCCCGGACGTGCCGCCCAGATAGACGCCCAGCGAGAGCGTGTCCGCGAAGTGGTTGTCCGTGAACTCGACAGACGCAGAGACCGAGAGGGGCAAGACTCCGGACCCTGGTGGAGACTCCTTCTGGCAATGGGGGTTCGATAGCAAACGACTCTCGGGCGCATCCGAACAATCGGTTTCCGGTGACCGCGACGCGGGGCTACGTTTTTGGCACACAAGGCGTCCGCTGCGTGCAAACGGGCGACCCGTGCACGGCGCAACACGCTGAGGAGACCCGCATGAACTCCGAATCGAAGTGCCCCGTCGCGCACGGCCCCCGCCACGTCCGCACGAACACGCAGTGGTGGCCCGACCAGCTCAACCTCGCGATGCTGCACCAGCATGGCTCGCTGTCGGACCCGATGGTCGAGGACTTCAACTACGCGGCGGAGTTCCGGACGCTCCCGCTCGACGCGGTGATCCAGGACCTGCACGCGCTGATGACCGACTCGCAGGACTGGTGGCCGGCCGACTACGGCCACTATGGGCCGTTCTTCATCCGCATGGCGTGGCACGCGGCGGGCACCTACCGCATCTTCGACGGCCGCGGCGGCGCGCGCTCGGGCGAGCAGCGCTTCGCGCCGCTCAACAGCTGGCCCGACAACGGCAACCTCGACAAGGCGCGCCGCCTGCTGTGGCCCATCAAGCGGAAGTACGGCCGCAAGCTGTCGTGGGCCGACCTCATGATCCTCGCGGGCAACGTGTCGCTGGAGTCCATGGGCTTCAAGACGTTCGGCTTTGGCGGCGGCCGTGAGGACGTGTGGGAGCCGCAGTCCATCAACTGGGGCCCGGAGTCCACCTGGCTGGGCGACGAACGCTACAGCGGGGAGCGCGAGCTCGCGCATCCGCTGGCTGCCGTGCAGATGGGCCTGATCTACGTCAATCCAGAAGGCCCGAACGGCCGCCCTGATCCGGCCGCCTCCGCGCGCGACATCCGCGACACGTTCGCGCGCATGGCGATGAACGACGAGGAGACCGTCGCGCTCGTCGCCGGTGGCCACACCTTCGGCAAGTGCCACGGCGCTGGCCCGACGCACCACCTGGGCGCCGAACCGGAGGGCGCGAACATCGAGGAGCTCGGACTGGGCTGGAAGAACGCCTACGAGAGCGGCATTGGAGCGCATGCCACCACCAGCGGCCTGGAGGGCGCGTGGACGCCCACGCCGACGAAGTGGGACATGAGCTACTTCGAGACGCTGTTCGGCTACGACTGGGAGCTGACCAAGAGCCCGGCCGGCGCGCAGCAGTGGAAGCCCGTCGGCGCCAGCGGCGCCGGCACCGTGCCCGACGCGCACGTGCCCGGCAAACGCCACGCGCCGATGATGACCACCGCCGACCTCGCGCTGCGCTTCGATCCGGCCTACGAGCGGATCTCGCGCGACTTCATGGCCAACCCGGCCAGGTTCGCCGACGCCTTCGCGCGCGCCTGGTTCAAGCTGACCCATCGCGACATGGGCCCCAAGGTGCGCTACCTGGGCCCGCTGGTGCCTGCGGAGGACCTGCTCTGGCAGGACCCGATCCCGGCCGTCAACCATGCGCTGGTCAACGACGCGGACATCGCCGCGCTCAAGGCCGAGCTGCTCGCCTCCGGACTCTCGATCCAGCAACTGGTCAAGACGGCCTGGGCCTCGGCGTCGACGTTCCGAGGTAGCGACATGCGCGGCGGCGCGAATGGTGCGCGCATCCGTCTTTCGCCGCAGAAGGACTGGGAGGCCAACGAGCCCGCCGAGCTCGCGAAGGTGCTCGCCACGCTCGAAGCGATCCAGAAGCGGTTCAACGCCGCGCAGGGTGACGGCAAGCGGGTGTCGCTGGCCGACCTCATCGTGCTGGGCGGCGTCGCGGCCGTCGAAGCCGCCGCGGGCAAGGCCGGTCACAAGGTCGCCGTGCCCTTCACCCCGGGCCGCATGGATGCGTCACCCGACCAGACGGACATCGACTCCTTCCTCGTCCTTGAGCCGGCGGCCGACGGCTTCCGCAACTACGTCCGCGCTGGCGCCGAACCGACGACCACCGCCGCGCTCATTGACCGCGCCAGCCTGCTCACCCTCACCGCGCCGGAGATGACGGCGCTCGTGGGCGGCCTGCGCGCGCTGGACGCCAATGTGGGCCACACGCCGCACGGCGTGTTCACCCAACGCCCGGGCACGCTGAGCCCCGACTTCTTCGTCAACCTGCTCGACATGCGCACCGCGTGGAAACGTTCGGAGACGACGCCGAACGTGTTCGAGGGTCGCGACCGCGCCACGGGCGAGCTGCGCTGGACGGCGACGATCGCCGACCTCGTCTTCGGCTCGAACGCGCAGCTGCGCGCACTGGCGGAGGTCTACGCGGCCGGGGACGGCGAAGCGCATTTCGTGCAGGACTTCATCGCCGCATGGACCAAGGTGATGAACCTCGACCGCTTCGACCTGCCGGGAAAGAAGACGATCTGAGCGCTCTTCAAAAGACGTGAGCGCGAAGCGCCGGTAGCGGACCTGCCGGCGCTTCGCATTTCGGGGCCGCGTTGCTTTGGACCGCGCTGGCTCAGAACAGGTTGGCGATGTCCTTCACCGGTTGCGGAGCGGCCTCGGTGCTCCCCAGCGCGCCCATGGCGGCTCCGAAGAGCATGGAGGCCGGGTTGGCGCGGCCCTTCGTGATGGACCCGATGACTCCCTCCGCGGCTCCCTTCAAGGTGTTGAAGTAACCGGTCGCGGCGCCTTCGAGGACTCCCTTGAAGCCCCCCTCCGAGTTGCCCACCCCCGTCAGGACGTTGCTGACCCCCGGCAGGAACCACAGGGCCTTGCCCGCCTCGCCGGCGGCCCACTGGAAGTTGTCCTTGTTGCTCCCGTCCGCCTTGACGTGGGTGTCCTTCGTGGTCGGCAGCTGGTGTTCACCCAGGAAGGAGTACCCCTTCTCGGCGAAGTCCTTGACCATGCCGGCCTCGGTGCCGTGCCGCGCATCGCCACTCTTGGTGATGCCCTCGATGTTGCCGTCTCCCTGGCCCTCCTTGACCTTGTTCGAACGATCCCCGCCCGTGGAGGCCTTGGCGCTGTCGATGAACTCCAGCACCTTGGCCAGCCGGTAGACGGCGTCGGGGTTCTGCTTCGAGTCCTTCAGGTCGAGCTTGGGGTCGATGCCCGTCTGCTTGCACAACTGCTCGAACTTGATGTCCTTCTGGCGGCCCAGGCTCTTCAGCACGGGGGTGTCATTCACAATCTGCGCCGCCGACCGCTTGTCCCCGGCCGGCCGCTTGTCATTGGCGCTGGGGATGCCAGAACCGGAGGCTTCCGGAGCCGGGGCAAGATCCTCGAGCTGCGTGGGGGCCCCCCGGGGGGCGAAGGTGATCGCGTCTGGCGAATTTCCCAGCATGGGCGCGGCGGTGGGCTGCCTCCTGTTGATGACACCGGACTCGAACGCGTCCACCGGGCTGAAGCCCCGCGCGGGAATGCTCCGGGTGCCCTGGAGACCTTGAGTCCCCAGGTCCTGAACGGGCCCCGCCGAGAGCAGTTGCCTCGGGTTGACGGAAGAGAGCTGCGAAGCGCCCGGGCGCATCATGGAATGGGAGCGGGCCGTGGCCTTGACGTCGATCATGGGTATCACCGGGTTCTTGGCAGCGACGGAGGACCGTCGCGGCGAGTCTGTCCAGCCTGTGCGCTGCCTCATTGCAGCGCGCATGCCACCCAGGAGGGGCCTCGCAACCCGTGGATTTCCCAGGGCAGGGGTGGCTCCAGGGAACTCGCGTCAGGCGCCCGGCCGGTGACTGCAGTCACCAGGAGGATGGCGCCAGTCACCACCGAAGGACTGGCCCTGCCGGATCAGGACAGGGCCTTCTTCATTGCTCCAGGAGAGAGACCCGAGCCCTCAACCCCGCGAACTGCCGCGTGCTCTGCCATTGAGCCATCCTGGAAGGTGTTGCGTGATGGCGTTGCCGGGAGCGGGATTCGAACCCGCGGACAAGGCGATGGGAAAGCCCCCGTCTTGTCCCGTTCTCATCCCCGCTTGAGGGGCACACGGGGGGCACATGCGGCCCTGGCCGGCTCACCCGCACGGACACGTGTCCTTGCGTGGAGGGCCCGGGCGACCTGCGGTACATCGTCACCCGGCTCGCTGCAGGGGCCCCCGCGGATGAGGGGCATCCTGCGCCGCGGAAGAGGGGACATGGATCGCATCGAGGCGATGAAGGTGTTTGTCGCGGCGCTCGACGAGGGCAGCCTGGCGGGCGCAGGCCGCCTGCTCGCGCGCTCGCCGGCTGCCGTGAGCCGTGCAATCGCGTTGCTGGAGCAACGCATCGGCGCTGAGCTGCTGCACCGCACCACCCGCACGCTCAAGCTCAGCGAGGCAGGTGAGCGCTATGCGTCCGCGTGCCGCCGCATCCTGGCGGACCTCGAGGAGGCCGAGCTGAGCGCCGCGGGCGAGCGCGTCGCTCCGCGGGGGACGCTCACGATCAGCGCGCCACCCATCAGCGGCGAGGAGATCCTGCGGCCCATCCTCGACGCCTACCTGGACGCCTACCCCGAGGTCTCGGTGAACATCGTCCTGCTCGACCGGTACGCCAGCCTCGTCGAGGAAGGCATCGATGTCGCGCTGCGCGTCGCCGAGCTGCCCGACTCCTCCCTCGTCGCCGTCCGTGTCGGGGGCGACGTGAAGCGGGTCGTCGTGGCATCGCCGCGCTACCTCGCCGGGCATCCGCCCATCCTCGAGCCGGCGGACCTGGGCAAGCACCGAATCATCACCACGACGCACTTCGGGCACGATGCGTGGGTGTTTCCGCCAGCCGCCGGGAGCGCCATCTCCCGCTCCGTGCACTTCAAGCCGCGGCTCGTGGTCAACAGCGTGCGGGCCGCACTCGCGTCCGCGGTGGACGGCCACGGCGTGACCCGGCTCTACACGTACCATGTGGCGGAGCGCGTCCAGGATGGCTCGCTGAAGGTCCTCCTGCGCAACGCCGAGCCGTCAGCCCTCCCCGTGCACCTCCTCACTCCGCAGGGCCGCATCTCGGTGCCCAAGGTCCGCGCCTTCATGGACTTCGCGGTGCCACGCCTGCGCGCCGAGTTCTCGAGGCTCTCCGTGCAGGCCCAGGCCTTCCAGGGCTGACGGGAACGGCACCCCGGGCAGGGCCCCCCTCGGGTGCACAGTGGACGGAGACCGCCGGGGCTTTGGCGGTCTCCGTGCGGATTCACGACTTGCCCGCGGCGCGCCGCTTGCGGAACTCGAGCGCCGGCAAGCCGCCCCAGCCCCAGTCCTCCGGCTCGACCTCCTGGATGACGACGTAGGTCGAGTCGAGGGGCTTGTTCAGCACGTCGAGCAGGAGCTGGCTGGTGCCTGCAATCAGGCGGGCCTTCTCCTCGGGCGTGACGGAGTCCCGGCCGGGGCCGGAGCCCTCACGGGTGACCTGGATGGTGACGATGGGCATGGCAGGCTCCCTTAGCGACCGGCGTTCTGGCCGCCGTCGACGTAGAGAATCTCGCCCGTCGCGTAGCTGGCACCCTCGAGATAAAGAACCGCATCCGTGACGTCGCTGACCTCGCCCATGCGCTTCGCGGGGTTCAAGGTGGCGAGGAACGCGTGGGACTCCGGCGCGTGGATGGGGGTCTTGATGAAGCCCGGGGCGACGGCGTTGACGCGGATACCCCTCCCGGCGAACTCGACCGCGAGCTCGCGGGTCACGGAGCTGATGCCGCCCTTGGTGAGGTTCGCGAGCCCCGTCGGAACGCCCGCGATGGCCTGGTTCACGAAGGGCGTGGTGATGCTGACGATGTGGCCGGAGCCCTGCTTCACCATCTGCACGAGGGCGCGCTGCGTGAGGTGGAAGAAGCCACCGAGGTTGGTCTTGATCATCGCGGTGAAGTCGTCGGCCGTGTAGTCCGTGAACGGCCTGGCGATGAAGATGCCGGCGTTGTTGACCAGCGTGTCGATGCGCCCGAAGCGCGCAATGGCCTCCTCGACCACGCGCTCGGCGGTAGACGCATCGCCGATGTCGCCCGCGACGGCGAGCACTTCCGGGTCGCTGCCCTGCTTGATGGAGCGGGAGGTCGCGACGACGCGGTAGCCGCGGCCCCGGTAAGCCTCGACGAGCCCGGCCCCGATGCCCTGCGACGCTCCCGTGATGATGGCGACCTTCTGGTGGGAGTTCATGATCTTTCCTCGTTGCTACGGCGAGCCGAAGTGCCGCCGTCGGCCCTGGTATGGGCGTCGAGGAGAGACTTAAGAGGCGGCGTCTGCTGACTGAATACCCACCGCCCGGCAGAGACTCTTCCGCCGCGTGGATGAATCCCCGTGCGCGGGGCTCTCGCGGCCTCTGGGGTCAGCGCCTCAGCGTTCCGTTCGCCCGGAGCTGATGGCCGATGCGGCGAATCTCCGCCTCCCCTTGGAGCAGGGCGCCGGCGCTGGTGTGCACCGAGTAGTTCCCGAGGACGAGGTCGTGCGGATGCTTCGCCGCGGAGCCGAGCACGAAGACCGTGGCGCCCTCGGCGACGAAGTCGATGGACCTCTCCGAGGGCTCGAAGATCGCGATCTCGCCGCTCGGGATGGGCGAGGGTGCACGCAGCACGCCTTCGTGCACGGCAACCCAGGCCACCGTGTGTCCCTGGGGAGGGTGGTAGGTCCAACGCTCGCCTGCCTTCAGGCTGACCAACAGGTAGTTCATCGGGGGCGCCGCGATGGGGCTCCGCAGTCCGCCATACGCTCCAAGAATGACGCGGGCCGGACCCTCGGTGGGCACGTCCTTCGGCATCACGTAGTGACTGGCGTTGGCTGCGTTCTCGAGCTCTGGCGGCAGGGCGACCCAGAGCTGGAATCCCCTGACGCGCCCCAGCTCGGGAGCGCCGGTGTGCCAGACTCCGCCGCCCGCGCGCATCCACTCGACGCTTCCGGCCGGCAGGATGCCTTCCTTCCCGGTGGTCTCGGCGTAGCGGACGCTGCCTTCGAGCATCACCGTCACCGTGGCGATGCCCGAGTGCGGGTGCCACCCGAAGTCCATGGGCGTGGGCGCATACCGGCCGTCGAAGCCGAAGAGATCGAGGAAGACGAAGGGCTTGATGAGCTCGCCGAGGTCACCGGGGCTCATCAGCCGGGTGATGGGGCCGTGGGGGTGCCCGCTCGTGCGGGAGAGGATCTCACGGACGGGGTGCTGAAGCGGACGTGCCAACATGTTCTTCCTCCGAATGCCGAGGTGCTGAGTTTCCGGCGGAGATGCCGAGCTTCTTGAGCAACTGGATGAGCGTCGCGCGCTCGGTCTTCGAGAGCCCGCTCGCGGCCAGGTCCATCGCGGCCTTGTGAGCGGAGAAGACCTCGGCCGCCTGCGCTTCGCCCGCTGCCGTCAGCCGGACGATGCGCGCCCGCCTGTCGCTCGGGTGGGCCTCGCGCGCGACCAGACCGCGAGACGCCAGCCGGTCCACGGCCGTGGTGATCGCCCCGCTGGTGAGTCCGACCCGCCGGCCGATCTCGTTGACGGGCTGGGCTCCCTTGTGGAGGAGCATCTCCAGGACCGCGAAGTCGGAGAGCCCCACCTCGGATGATTCGATGCTGTGGATGGCCAGGCGCTCGAGCGTCCGATGCGCCTTCATCATCACGAGCCACAGGTGCGTGCCCGAGACGTCAGCAGCTCCCTTCTTCGGCGCGGCGCTCTTCATGGCAGATGTCTTAACGTCAAGATTCTTGAGGTCAAGCAAATCGGACCGGGCGTCCCGAGGGTGGCAGGGGGGACGATGAGGTCCGCGGTGGGCAGCCCCCCGTCGTCGACGTCGCTGCGCGTGGGCGCGTGCAGCAGCCGCTCCGCGAACGTGCTTACGGCGGGCGGGAATAGGGCGCCGTCGTGTGGGCCAGCGGCACCTCCTGGCTGAGCAGCAGCGCGCCCTGGGTGTCGAGCAGCTTCACGTTATTCACCGCAGGGCCCATCCTTTGCCCAGGGCGTGGCGCTCAACGCCGCGCGAGCCGGGCCTGCGCCGCCTTGAGGACGTGCTCCTTGAGCAGATAGCCGAAGCCCGCGTTGCGCAGGCGGACGATGAGTTCGTCCCGGGTCGTCTTGAGATGCTCGGCGGTGCGCTCCAGGCTCCAGCCCCCCTGCGCGAGCTGCTTGAGCAGGTAGGCCCGGCGCGTCTGAGCCGCCGAGAGCCGGTAGGTCTTGAGGTACTCGACCGTGCCGTCGCCGCGCAGGATGGCCTCGCCCATGTGGTTCTCCTCCGAGGGCGACAGGCCCGTGATGAAGCGCTGGAGGTGGAAGGGACCGGCCTCGTAGACGGGGGCGGTGACCACCTCGGCGCCGATGACGCCCTCGGCCATGAAGCCCATGAAGTCCGCCCAGTCCGCGCGCATGCGCTCGATGGCGGCCCGCAGGTCCTTCATCGAGTTCACCCGCGCATCCTCCACGCCCAGCCCCAGCACGGGCACGTCTCCAAGGAAGCCGTACTGCACGAGCAGATCCCCGTAGAAGTCCTCGAGCAGGGCCCGGTGCAGGGAGCGGTAGTCCTCGGGGTGCGAGACGATGGCGCAGGAGAGCAGCGCGTCCGCCTGGAAGATGAGCATGCCCACCTGGCGCTCGTGCAACTCGAAGATGCGCAGCGCCTCCGCGAAGGCCGCGCTGGCCCAGCCCGAGGAGGCCCACTCGCTCCGGGGGTTGAGCCCCTGGGAGAGGGCCTCCTGGGAGTACTCGTTCCACGCCACCTGCGGCCCGCCGAAGTACAGCGCGAGGAAGCCCTCCATCGTCAGGTGCATGGGCAGCAGCCGCAGCCGGTTCTTGTCCTCGCGGTGCACCATGCGGTGCAGCACCCGCGTCGAGAAGGGCCCGTGCTTGAGGCTCTTGCCCTCCTTACCGTCGGGCTTGCGCAGCCGGGTCTCGGGCGTCACCGCCGCGCCCTTGTCGTCCCAGTCCACCACCAGGCCATGGGGGACGTAGGACGTGTAGTGGAGCCCGGGCTCCATCAACCCACCCTGGAGCGACACGACGCTCACGTCCCCGTCGTAGCTCCTGCGGGTGATGCGCAGGTCTCCGGGGATGTCATCGCGCAGCACGGGCACCAGGCGGATGCTCCCCCAGACCTGCGAGGGCGCGAGCCGCAGCCCCGTGAGCGGCAGCCGCCGCACCACGCTCTTGCCGCCTTCCCTCATGCCACCTCCTCGTCGAGCGACTCTTCCGGGAGCTCGGCCAGGGCCCTCGGGGTCTCGTTCCCTGCGGGGCCTCGGGGCGCGTGCTCGAGCATCCGCCGCACGCGCGCCGCCAGGTAGTCCTCGAGTTCCGCCAGGGGAGAGGCCCCCTCGGCGAAGCGCGCGAAGCCGAGCACCGTGGGCAGGTCCTCCGCGTCCCGCACGCCCACGGTGGGCACGTGCGTCCCGATCCCTCGGGGCGCGTAGAGCTCCGAGGCGAACACGGGGTTGGCGTGGATGATGGTCGTGCGGCGGGCGGGGTCCAGCTTCGTGCGGAACACGCGGGTGACCTCGGCCACGGCGTTGGGGGGATCGTTGTCGTAGCCATCCGACACGACGACCACCAGCTCCGGCATCCAGTCCAGCGCGTCCAGCAGCGGGGTGGCGAGGTCCGTCTGGCCCCGGGCGCGTGAGAGCAGGGGGTGCTCGGGAGGGTGCATCCAGAAGGCGCGGTATTCGCGCGCCGTGGCGGCCAGCAGGTAGTGCGCCGCGAGCGCCACGCCGAGGGGCCGGCGGCGCTTCTCGCTTGAGCCCGAGGCGGAGTAGCTGTTGTCCAGCACGGCCGCCACCCGGCCCAGGGGCACCGAGGCCCGGCGCAGGCTGTTCACCGCCGCTCGCTCGAGCGCCGTGTGCAGCTCCGTCAGCCGCTCCTGTCGCACCTCCAGCGGAAGGGAGAGCACGTAGAGCGCCAGCCGGGTGAGCGGCGTGCGCCCCAGGTCGAGGGCGATGGCCCCCTGGGCGCGCGTGGCCGAGCCCTGCAAGCGCAGCCGCTCGGCGGCGGTGAGGCGCGGCTCGATCTTCCGCAGGAAGACGTCCCGGGGGAGCTGGTGCTTCGCGGCGAGCCCCTCGGCGACGGTGTAGGGCAGCTCGAAGAGGGCGGATGCGTCGTAGTGGGCCTTGCGGAACGTCTCCAGCAGGGGGGCCTGGAACACGCGCTTGCGCCAGCCGTGGAAGAGAAAGGGGTTGAGCTCTCCGGGCAGCTTGAGGTGGCCGTGCGCCACGGCGGCGCGCAGCTTGGAGCGATACTTCACCGCGTCGAAGTGCAGGTCCGCGCGCCCCTTGAGGAACTCGCGCACGATGGCGCGGGAGCGGCGGTTGTTGATGCGCCGCTCACGCAGCACGTCCAGCACCCGGTAGGCCCGCTGGGGCGGCAGGGCCCGGAGCGCCGCCGCGATGAGCGCGCCCTCCTCGTGCCGGTCCGCGGACGGGGTCTGCTTTCCGCTCGCCAGCAGGTTGAGGATGATCTGCGCCTGGTTGAAGTGGTTGATGCCCGCGGCCAGCGTGCGCGTGTAGAGGCGGCGGTAGTTGCCGAGGATGTAGGCGTGCAGGAACTCGATGGACACCGCCTGCCCGCGCCCGTCGTTGTAGAACTCGCGCTGCCCGGTGCACGAGAAGCACGCGTTGACGAACATGACCAGGTCCTCACGGGCGACCTGCTCGGCACGTGCTCCCGCGCTGTCCATCGGAGGTTCACCCTTCCTCAAGGAGGGAGCGCCGCTCGGGGAAGGCGGACACGATCAGCTAGTCAAGCTACAAAGGCTCGGTTCGGAAATCGCATCACAGTCCCGCGAGCGGCGCCCCTCACCGTAGCATGACGCGGCAGCCGGGGACGGACTGACACGCCCATGACGTCCCGGCCATGGACTCACGGCCTCTCTCTTCGCACCTGCGTCTTCGGCCTTCATCGCTGGCTGCTCAAACCGCGCGGTGTTCCCGGCGCGCACGACAGGGATGGGGCCTTGTTGAGGGG
>NZ_RAWD01000281.1:0-12743 GCF_003612065.1 Corallococcus sp. CA047B | reverse complement strand
GTCCTGCCCGGGCCCAATGACGCCTGCTGGTGCGGCAGCGGCTCCAAGTACAAGAAGTGCCACCGTGGCGCCGACACCGTGGAGGCCCGCAAGAAGGGCCCCGACACTGGCCGCAAGGGCGTGCGCCCCGGCATCGTCAGCCCCAAGCGCGTCGTGCCCATCACCATCGCCCGGCCCGAGTACGCGGACTCCGGCCGCCCGTCGCGCTCGCGCAACGAATCCGACGTGAAGTCCCCGGACGTCATCGCCCGCATGCGCCGCGCCTGTCAGGCCGCCGCGCAGGTGCTGGTGGAGACCGCCCAGCACGTGCGCGTGGGCATCACCACGGATGAGCTGGACGCCATCGCCCATGAGGCCTACCTCAAGCGCGGCGGCTACCCCAGCACCCTCAACTACCACCGCTTCCCCAAGTCACTCTGCACCTCCGTCAACGAGGTCATCTGCCACGGCATCCCCGACAGCCGCGCGCTGGAGGACGGCGACATCGTCAACCTGGACATCACCATCTATCTGGATGGCGTCCACGGCGACTGCTCCGCCACCTACCTCGTGGGCAACGTGGAGCCCCAGCACCAGAAGCTGGTGCAGGTGGCCAGGGAGTGCCTGGACATCGGCATCGCCGCGGTGAAGCCCGGACGGCCCATCAGCGACATCGGCCGCGCGGTGGAGGCCCACGCCGTGAAGAACGGCACCAGCGTCGTGCGTGCCTACTGCGGCCACGGCATCGGCGAGACCTTCCACACCGCGCTCCAGGTGCCCCACTACTACGAGCCGGAGGCCGACACCGTCATGCAGCCCGGGATGATCTTCACCGTCGAGCCGATGATCAACCAGGGCCACTGGGACCACCGCACCTGGAACGACGAGTGGACCGTCGTCACCGCGGACGGCCTGCGCAGCGCGCAGTTCGAACACACGCTGCTCGTCACCGACACGGGCGCGGAGATCCTCACGCTGCCGTAGTGTTACCTCTTGAAACACCACGGGCCCCGGACGCGCATTCGCATCCGGGGCCCGCTTCATTTCCAGCGACGGGAAGCTACGCCCGACGGCGGCGCAGCATCAGCATCAGGCCCACCGCGAGCAGCAGGCCCGTGGCACCCAGCGGACCGGGGACGGTGCTCTGGCAGCCGCAGCCGTCGGACTCGTCCGGGTCCGTGGGGTCGGTCGGGTCCGTCGCGTCGTCGGTGACGAACACCGCGGTGGTGCGCGCCGGCACCGTGAAGCCGCCCGTGGCCGCGTCGTACGCGGACGTGCGCACCACGGGGTCCGTGGACGCCTGCTGCAGCGGGTGCAGCTTGAGCTTCAGCGCCTTGTACGCGTCCGACTTGAACGTCTGCGCGTCGTCCGTGCCGTTGAACAGCACGATGGCGCGCTGGCCCTCCGCGTTCGTGCCGTGGTCCTGCATGGCCATCACGATGAGGCCGGGGATCTGGTCCGGGCCGGTGTTCTCGAAGTGCACAAGCTGCTTCACCTCGTCACCCGTGCGCAGGCGGAACAGCCGCGAACTCTTGCGGATGGCCAGCATCTCCTCGAAGTGGTCGCGCGCCCGCACGATGTCCGCCGACGCCGGCTTCAGCGCCGGGTCCGCGAGCATCGGCCCGAAGAGCGGCCAGTTGTTGGTGTTCTCCGGGGCCGGCGGCAGGCCCACGCCCCAGTTGTTCGACTGGTACGTCCAGTCCACCTTGTTGAACCAGTCCCCGGAGTTGTAGCTGTTGCGGTCCAGCGACTTGGAGCGCAGCAGCTCGTCACCGGCGTGGAAGAAGGGGATGCCCTGGCCCAGCGCCACGATGGAGATGCCCAGGTTGTGCATCCGCACGCGCTCGGCCATGGGCAGCTCGCGCGGCGCCTTCAGCTGCACGGCGTCGAACAGCGTCTCGTTGTCGTGCGCGGAGACGTAGGTGATGACCTCCTGCGGATCCAGGGTGTAGCCAACAGGCGCCCCGTTGTAGTCCACCTTGTCGCCCGTCACCTCCGCGCCCGTGCGGTCCTGGAGCACGTAGTCCTTCAGGTTGCCCGTCAGGCCCACGCGGATCCAATCGCCGTAGAGGAGCAGCTTCTCCTTCTGCGCCGCCTCCGTGCCCTGGTTCGTGCTGTTGGGGGCGGAGAGCAGGCCGCTGATGAAGCCCTGGTCCTGGAGGCCGCTGAAGGGGCCGCCGCCCCGGGCCGCGTCGCGCAGGCGGTCGTTGAACGTGCCGATGCCCGTGCCCGCCATGTTGACCTGCGTGGCGTTGACGCCGCGCGCGTTGGCCGCCACCTCACCGAAGTCCCAACCCTCGCCGTAGACGTAGATGGCCTTGCCGTCCACGCCGTCCTTCTCCACGGTGAGCGCGTCCAGCGTCGCGCGCAGCTTCACCATGTTGGACTTCAGGTGGTGGCCCATCAGGTCGAAGCGGAAGCCGTCCACCTTGTACGCCTTGGCCCACGTCACCACGGAGTCGATGAGCAGCTTCTCCATCATCGCGTTCTCGGACGCGGTGTTCTGGCAGCAGGTGCTGGTCTCCACGTTCCCGTCGTCGCTCAGGCGGTGGTAGTAGCCGGGGACGATGCGGTCGAGCACGCTCTGGGCGTTCTGCCCGGAGGAGTTGGTGTGGTTGTAGACCACGTCCATCACCACGCGCAGGCCCTTCTGGTTGAGCGCCTGCACCATCTCCCGGAACTCCACCGTGCGCACGGGGCCGTCCGCGTTCGTGGAGTAGCTGCCCTCCGGCACGGTGTAGTGGTACGGGTCGTAGCCCCAGTTGAAGCCGTCCAGGTCCGCCACGGCGCGCACGGCGGCCTGCTGCTCCTCGGAGTCCGGGCGCAGCGACACCAGGTCGCCCGCGGGGTGCTGCTGTTCGGCGCGGTTCTCGTTGATGGTCGCGATGTCGAACACCGGCAAGAGGTGCACGTGCGTGAGGCCCGCCTTCGCCAGCCGCGTCAGGTGCTTCATGCCGTCCGAGTCACGCGTGAACGCCTTGAACGTGCCGCGCTCGGCCTCCGGCACGGTCAGATCGTTGATGCTGAAGTCGCGCGCGTGCAGCTCATAGAGGACGATGTCCTCGGGGGCCTCCAGCGCGGGCTTCGCGAGCGTGCTCCAGCCCTGCGGCGCGAGCGTGGCGTCCGACAGGTCCACCAACTGGCTGCGCGTGCTGTTGGTGGACAGGGCCACCGAGTACGGGTCGGTGACCCGGTTCGTGACGACCTTGCCCTCCTTGCGCACGTAGACCTCCGCCTCGTACAGGTAGAAGCGGTTCTTCCACGTCGCGTCGCCCGTCGCGCTCCACACGCCCTTGTCCCCGGCCACCATGGGCACGCGGGTGAAGGTCGCCGTGGCGCTGGAGTCCGCGTACAGCAGCAGGTTCACCTGCTTCGCCGTGGGCGCCCAGACGCGCAGGGTGGGAACGCCGGCCGCGAACGTGGGGCCCAGCGCGCCGTCATACGTGTCCAGGTCGTCCAGCACGCCCGCGAACTGGATGCTGGTGGCGTCCAGCGGCTTGCCTTCCGTGTTGGTGGCGGACAGCGCCACCTGGCCCTTGAGCCACGTGGCCGCGTTCGCCACGTCCGCCGCAGCCAGCTTCAGCACGGGCCGGCCCACGAGATTCGGGAAGCGCGCGCGCTGCGCGGGCGTCAGCCCCGCCGCGTCCACCGTCAGCGTCACGGAGGTTCCGCCCTGCACGCCCGCGCCCGTGAGCGTCATCGCGCCCGTGGGGTCCGTGTGCAGCTTGAACACCGTGCCCGCGGGCACCGCGACCTCCGGACTCCACACCACCGTGTCGCGCGCCACCCAGTGCGCCCGCGCCAGCAGCAGGTCGCCCGCCGGAGCGCCCGCGGCCCGGATGGTCACCTTCTTGGACTCGCCGGAGTCGAACGTGATGATCATCTCCTGGTTGTCCTCCTCGACCTGGAACGTGGCGTTGCTGCCCGGATAGGCCGTGGTCCACTGCTCGTCGAGCGCGACCTTGCATTCGTAGATGCCCGCGGTCAGCGCCTTGGTGGTGAAGGTGTAGATGCCGTCACCGTCGGGGTCCTGCATCATCGTGCGCAGGCATTCCGGCTTCCAATCCTCGGGACAGCCCAGCTTGACCTGGAGCGTGCCCGCCACCGTCGCGATGGTGCTGGTGCGGTTGCTCGCCACGTAGTTCGTCTTCGCGTCGAAGTAGAACTTCACCGCGCCGGCCGTCGTCTGGTTCAGCACGATGTCCGCGCCGCCGGGGCCGCCGTGCGTCTGCGAAAGCGAGCCGTCCAGCGCGACCTTGAAGCGCCACGTGCCCACGGGCACGGTGAACGACCCCTGCCAGACGTCGTCCGTGGCGTCGTACGCCAGCGCCGTCTGCGCGCAGGTGGGGTCTTGGTCCGCGGCGCAGCCCGCTTCGCTCTGCAGGTCGCCAACGACGGTCACGGACGTCGGCGCCGCCAGGGCCGACAAGGGGGTGAGCGCGGTGACAAGCCCGCTCAACGCGAGCGCGCGCGCCGCGCGGGGGAATGCGAATGGAACTCTCAGGGGGGACCTCCAGGGGGGTGAAAATTTCCAGCGCACGGTAGCAGCCGGACCTGTCACACGCGGCCGGTAGGCTGGTTTCGCGACTTGCCTGGACGTCAGGATGATCCACGTTCAGGGTCGCGAATCCGCCCTGGAACGTCGGGTGCGAAGGACCCCAAAACGAGACGCAGTGCGGCAAGAATCACGCGCTCCGTCGGAGTGGCCCACGCCTCGCGTCACACGGGTGTGCAGCGGAAAACACCTGGAACATGCCGCATTGCGGCATCAGGCGATTGTTCCAAGGGGCCTTCACCGGTTGAGAAACTGTTGGCTACAGTGCCGCGCCTAGATGTCCCCGCGCCTCCCCCGCCCACAATCGAACGCTGTCTCCCACCACGGTCGGTGGACCCCGATGTTCCAGGGGCTGGTGGCCCTGTGTCTGGCGGGGTGCGCCACGGCCCCGGAGGCACCGACCCGACCCGCCACGGACGCCGCGCCGACGCAGCCCGCCGTGACGGCCCCGGCGCCCGCGGCGGCCGCACCCGTGACGGAGGTCGCGCCCCCGGCTCCGGCCGCACCGAAGGAGCCCGCGCGGCCCTGGGCGGACGAGGTGCTGTACTTCGTGGTGGTGGATCGCTTCGCGGATGGCGACCCCACGAACAACGAGAAGGGCGACACCAAGGCGGCCGGCACCTTCCACGGCGGGGACCTGAAGGGCCTCACCGGAAAGCTGGAGGAGCTGTCGTCGCTGGGCGTGACGGCGCTGTGGGTGACGCCGTTGCTCAAGCAGATCCCCGGCTTCGTCACCGGCTCTGGCTTCCCGGACTGGGGCTACCACGGCTACTGGGCGGACGACTTCCACGCGTTGGATGAGCGCTTCGGCACGGAGGCGGACTTCAAGGCGCTGGTGGACGCGGCGCACGCGCGCGGCATCCGCGTGCTGCTGGACGTCGTCTACAACCACCCGGGCTACAACTCGCGCTACCTCAAGGAGAAGCCGGACTGGCTTCGCTCCGAGGACAAGAACACCTGCGGCCAGGACGACCTGACGTCGTGCGTGGCGGGCCTGCCGGACTTCAAGACCGAAGTGCCGGAGGTGGCGAAGTACCTGCTGGACGCGCAGATGGACTGGGCGAAGCGCTCCGGCGTGGACGGCTTCCGGCTGGACACCGTGAAGCACGTGTCCCACGACTTCTGGAAGGAACACCGCCGCCGCACGCGCGCGGAAGTGAGCCCCGACTTCTTCCTGCTGGGCGAGCTGTGGGGCGGCGACGTGGAGTCGCTGGCGCCGTACTTCACCCCGGATGAGATGGACGCCGGGTTCGACTTCGCGTTCCAGGGCAACACGCTGGGCTTCCTGCAGGGCCGTGGCCGCACGGTGGCGTTCGACCGCTACCTCCAGTCGCGCGGGAAGGTGACGCCCGGACACCACCTGGCGCACTTCCTGTCGTCGCACGACGTGGACGGGGCGCTGCACCAGTTGAAGGGCGACGTGTCGCTCTTCCGGCTGGCCGCCGCGCTGCAGCTCACCACCACCGGCATCCCCGTCATCTACTACGGCGAGGAAGTGGGCCGCGCGGGCGGTGACTGGCCGCAGAACCGCAGTGACATGCCGTGGGGCAAGCAGGCGGTGAAGCCGGGCGCGGGAAAGAAACGCGACGAGGCTTTGCGCGAGTATTACAAGCGCCTGATTTCCATCCGCCGAGCGCACCCGGCCCTGTCGCGGGGCGCGCACGAGCCGCTTTCCACGGAGGGCGATGTGTATGTCTTTCAGCGGAAGGACGCGGCGTCGGGTGACACGGTGGTGGTGGCGGTCAACCGCGGCAAGACGCGGGGCACGGCTTCGGTGAAGTGGCCGGAGGGCTGGACGGGCGTCGCGGAGGTGGAGGACCTGCTGAACGGAGGGCGGACGAAGGCGGGCGCCACGCTGGAGCTGGCGTTGGAGCCGCTGTCCGCGCGCATCCTCGGGCGCGTGCCGTGAGGCACCCGAGGCACGCGCAGAACCTGACCCGGACGTGCTGTTGTCGTCGGCGCGAGCGGGGCTCTTGTTGGAGGGCCTGATGGCCGGCGTGTCGTTCAAGGACGTGGCGAAGCGGTACGGAGACGTGTCGGTCATCGAGGGGCTCAACCTCGATATCCGCGACCATGAGTTCATGGTCCTCGTGGGGCCGTCGGGTTGCGGCAAGTCCACGGCGCTCCGGATGATCGCCGGCCTGGAGGAGATTTCGGGGGGCACCATCTCCATCGGTCCGCGCGCGGTGAACGCGCTGCCGCCGAAGGACCGGGACGTCTCCATGGTGTTCCAGAACTACGCGCTCTATCCGCACATGACGGTGCGGCAGAACCTGGAGTTCGGCCTCAAGATCCGCAAGACGCCCAAGCCGGAGATGGACAAGCTGGTGGACGAGGCGGCGGAAATCCTCGGCATCACGCACCTCTTGGACCGCAAGCCCAAGGCGCTGTCCGGCGGTCAGCGCCAGCGCGTGGCCCTGGGGCGCGCCATCGTGCGCAAGCCGGCGGTGTTCCTCTTCGACGAGCCCCTGTCCAACCTGGACGCGAAGCTGCGCGTGCAGATGCGCTCGGAGATCAAGAAGCTCCAGCACCGGCTCCAGGTGACCTCCGTCTACGTCACGCACGATCAGATCGAAGCGATGACCATGGGCCACCGCATCGCGGTGATGAAGGACGGCAAGCTCCAGCAGCTGGGCACCCCGCTGGAGGTCTACGAGAAGCCGGTCAACGTCTTCGTGGCGCAGTTCATCGGCACGCCGCCCATCAACATGCTCTCCGCCACGCTGGACGCGGAGGGCACGGCGCTGGTGGGCGACGGCTTCCGGCTTCCCGTGGCGCAGGGCCTGCGCGCGGCGACGGCGGGCAAGGGCGGGCGCAAGGTGAAGGTGGGCCTGCGTCCGGACAACATCCTGCCCGCGGGCGCGGCCGCTCGCGGTGAGACGGCGCCGGTGGAAGCGCGCGTGGAGCTGGTGGAGCCGCTGGGCAACGAACTCATCGTGCACGCCCGGCTGGGTGACAACCCGCTGGTCTTCCGCCTGCCGCCCCAGTCCACCCCCGAGCCGGGCGCCACCGTGCCCGTGGCCGTGGAGCTGGAGTCCCTGCACCTCTTCGACGCTGAATCCGAACTGCGTCTGTCCGTTTGATATCCCGGAGGATTTTCCCATGACGAACCTGCGAACGCTGCTCGCGGCCCTCTGTCTGTGCGCAGTCGGCCTGTTGCCCGTCCCGTCCTTCGCCGCCACGGAGCTGGTGCTCTGGCACGCCTACCGCGCGGAGGAGAAGGCCGCCCTGGAGAAGGTGGTCGCCGAGTACAACAAGGCCAACGAGGCCAAGGGCGTCAAGGTCACCACGCTGGCGGTGCCCTACGACGCCTACGCGGATAAAATCTCCGCGACGGTGCCGCGCGGCAAGGGCCCGGACCTCTTCATCTTCGCGCAGGACCGCCTGGGCGGCTGGATTGAAGCGGGCAACACGGTGGAGCCCATCGACTTCTTCCTGGATGACGCGACGAAGAAGCGCTTCATCCCGACGACGATGGACGCGATGGTCTACCGCGGGACGACCTACGGCCTGCCGCTGAACTACAAGGTCATCACGCTCATCTACAACAAGAAGCTGGTCCCCACGCCGCCCAAGACGTCCGGTGAGATGGTGGCGATGGCGAAGAAGCTCTCCGACGCGAAGGCGGGCCGCTTCGGGCTCGCGTACGCGTACGGCGACTTCTACTACCACGCGGCGGTGATGAACGGCTTCGGCGGCGGCGTGTTCGACGCGAAGACGACCCCCACGATGAACTCGCCCGCCAACGTGAAGTCGGTGGAGCAGGTGCTCAAGTGGAAGAAGGACGGCATCCTGCCGGCGGAGCCCTCCAGCGCGCTCATCACCTCGCTCTTCAACGAGGGCAAGGCCGCGATGGTGTTCTCCGGTCCCTGGTTCGTGGGCGAGGTGGCGAAGGGCGTGGACTACGGCTTCGCGCGGCTTCCCACCCTGGATGAGAACAAGGGCACGCCGATGAAGCCCTGGATGACGGTGGAGGGCGTGTACGTGGCCGCCCCGTCGAAGAACAAGGAAGCGGCGTACGACTTCGCCAAGTTCCTCACCGACGTGGGCGCGGGCAAGACGCTGGCCCTGGAAGGCCGTCAGAGCCCGGCGAACAACGCGGTGTACGCGGACCCGAAGGTGACGGCGGATCCGCTGCTCAAGGCGATGAAGGACCAGGTTGACGTGGCCATCCCCATGCCCAACGTGCCGGAGATGTCGATGGTCTGGACCCCCGCGACCAGCGCGATGAACTCCGTGCTCAAGAACACGGCCACGCCGAAGGCGGCGCTGGACGTGGCCCAGAAGAGCGTGGCGAAGGACGTCGCCGGCCTGCGCACCAAGAAGTAAGTGAGTGAGGACCTGAAGTGAGCCAGAACGCCCCCCAGCAGTCCCCTTCCGCGGCCGGTACGGTCCGCGCTTCTCCGAACCACGACGCGACCGCCCCGTCCGACCCGGGGCCTTCGGGTCGTTCCGGTGGAGGCAACTGGGGGCGTGTCCTGGTGGGACTCGCGCTCGCGCTGGGTCTCTCCCTGCTCCTGGCGCACGGACTGCTCGTCCGTGCCCAGGCGGATCGCGGTGCGGAGCGCGCGCAGCGCAAGTCCGTGGTGGCCCTGCTGGGCCTGACGGACCTGGTGCAGCGCGCGGGGGGCACGGGTGACGCGGTGGGTGCCGTCGTCGCCGGCTGGCCCCGGCCGCAGGGCGGTGCCGCGCGCGTCATCGCCTTCAGTGGCATCAAGCTGGAGGCGTCCACCTTCCCGGAGGACACCGGCGACAAGGCGGCCCCGCGCCGGCTGTCGCGTGAAGAGAAGCCGCTGTACGACCGTGGCCAGCGCCTGCGCGCCGCGGTGGAGACGAACAGCGAGGAAGGCGGCGCGCGCAAGTCGGAGGTGGAGTCGGAGACGCTGCCCTCCGGTGGCCGGCTGCTCTCCGCGCCGGTGCAGGTGGACGGGCAGGTGGTGGGGTCGGTGGAGTGGTTCACGCCGGTGCTCACCGAAGCGGACCCCATCTCCTGGGGCCCGGCGCTCTTGGCCTTCCTGCTGCCGCTCGCGGCGTGCGCGGGCGCGGTGTTCGCGCTGTCGCGCCAGGGCGCGCGCGTGGCGGTGGCGGCGGTGCTGTTCGCGGCCGGCCTGGGTGGCTACACCGTCTATTCGCTGCGCACGCTGGACGCGGAGCTGCGGGAGACGGAAGAGGCCGTGAGCGCGGAACTGCGCACGCGCGGCGAGACGGCCCAGAAGCTGATGGCCGCGCACGGCCTCGACGCGGAGCCCGCGCTGAAGCCCGGCGCGTGGGACGCGGACGCGATGCGCCGCCCGCTGGGACAGCTGACGGACGCGGGCGTTCCGGACGCGGGCAAGCTGGCGGAGCGTGGCGCTCGGGTGCGCGGCGACGCGGGCAAGGCGCTGGGCGCGCTGGGCGTGCTGGGGCTGGCGGTGCTGCTCTTCATCGGCATGGGCGCGCTGCACCGCACGGTGGCGACGGCGGTGGAGTTCCGGCAGGCGTACGCCTACGTGGCGCCGGCGATGGTGGGGATGGTGCTGCTCGTCTTCTTCCCCTTCGCCTACGGCATCACGCTGTCGTTCACCGACGCCAACCTCTACAACAGCAGCCAGCCGTTGTCGGAGCTGTGGATTGGCCTGAAGAACTACACGGACATCCTGGGCGACTTCAGCTTCGCGAAGACGGCGGCGGACGGCTCGCTCGTCTTCAACTACCTGAACTTCTATTACACGCTGCTGTTCACCATCCTCTGGACGGTGACGAACGTGACCATCGGCGTGACGGTGGGCCTGCTGCTCGCGCTGGCGCTCAACGTGCCCAACCTGCGCCTGCGGCCCGTCTACCGGGTGCTGCTCATCCTGCCGTGGGCCATG
Organism: Corallococcus sp. CA047B; assembly: GCF_003612065.1. Lineage (NCBI taxonomy): Bacteria > Pseudomonadati > Myxococcota > Myxococcia > Myxococcales > Myxococcaceae > Corallococcus > Corallococcus sp. CA047B. The sequence goes on along the minus strand of NZ_RAWD01000281.1, from coordinate 2,357 downwards.
CCCAACTACATCACCGCGCTCATCTGGAAGGGCATGTTCCACCAGCAGTTCGGCGTGGTGAACCACGTCATCCGGATGTTCGGTGGAGAAGGCCTGGCGTGGTTCGACTCGCCCCTCACGGCCTTCTTCACGGCGCTGGCCACCAACGGCTGGCTGTCCTTCCCGTTCATGATGGTGGTGTCGCTGGGCGCGCTCCAGTCCATCCCCGGGGAGCTGTATGAGGCGGCGCGCGTGGACGGGGCCAATCGCTGGCAGCAGTTCACGGCCATCACGCTGCCGGCGCTGAAGCCCGCGCTGGTGCCGGCCATCATCCTGTCGGTGGTGTGGACCTTCAACATGTTCAACATCATCTTCCTGGTGACGGGCGGGGACCCGGGCGGCTCCACCGAAATCCTCGTCACCCAGGCGTACAAGTTCGCCTTCGAGCGCTACCGCCACGGCTACGCGGCGGCGTACTCCACCGTCATCTTCGGCATCCTGCTCATCTACAGCATGGTGCAGAACCGCATGAGCCGCGCCACGGAGGCCGCGTAAACATGGCGCTCTTCTCTGAACGTCGCGAAGGCATCTCCCACGTTCCGCTGCACGTGGTGCTGGTGGCCTTCACCCTCTTCACCATCTACCCCATCCTCTGGGTGGTGAGCCTGGCCTTCTCCGGCAAGCAGAGCCTTGCCATCGCCACGCTGCCGGAGAACCCCACCTTCTGGGACCGGCTGCGCGCGGTGACGCCGTGGCCGGAGCAGTTCTCCGTCTCCAACTTCGCGTCGGTGATGACGGATCAGCCGTTCGCCAGGTGGATGCTCAACAGCGCCATCATCTCCATTGGCACCACGGTGGTGGGCGTGTTCCTGGCGTGCACGGCGGCGTATGCCTTCAGCCGCTTCAAGTTCCCCGGCCAGCGCACGGGCATGATGGCGTTCCTCGTGTCCCAGATGTTCCCGGGCACGCTGATGCTGATTCCGCTCTACATCATCCTGGTGCAGTGGCTGGGCCTGGGCAGCAGCCGGCTGGGCCTCATCATCGTGTACGCCACGACGTCCATCCCCTTCAGCGTGTGGATGCTCAAGGGCTACTTCGACACCATCCCCAGGGACCTGGAGGAGGCGGCGCTGATTGAAGGGGCGTCCGTGGGGCGCATCTTCTGGAGCGTCATCCTGCCTCTGGCCAAGCCCGCGGTGGCGGTGACGGCGCTCTTCAGCTTCATGACCGCGTGGAACGAGTTCATCCTCGCCGCGACGTTCATGGACCAGGAGACGATGTACACGGCGCCCGTGGGCCTGCGCTTCTTCGTGGGCGGCTTCAGCCAGCAGTGGGGCTACTTCGCGGCCGGCTCCATCATCGTGTCGGTGCCCGTCGTGTTCCTGTTCCTCTTCCTCCAGAAGTATCTCGTCTCCGGGCTCACCGCCGGTGGCGTGAAGGGTTAGTCGCGGTCATCCGCAGTTTCCCGTCTGTCGTTGCAAGGAGCCAACACCCCCATGATCATCAACCCCCGCATTGCATTCCTCACGCTCGCCGCCTCGCTGGTGGCGTCCCCGGCGCTGGCCGACAAGGTGTCCTTCAAGGACCCGACCGGCGACGACAAGGGCCCGGGCAAGTACACCTATCCGACGGACCCCGTGTACGTGCCGGGCTCGTTCGACCTGACCAAGGTCACCGTGGACAAGGGCAGCAACAAGACGGAGTTCGCCATCGAGCTGAAGGCGAAGGTGGCCAACCCCTGGAACATGAAGGACGGCTTCTCCGTGCAGGAGGTGTTCGTCTTCATCGACACCGACCACAAGACGAACAGCGGCTTCACGGACAGCCCCCCGGGCCTCAACGTGGCCTTCGCCCCGGCGGACGCCTGGGAGAAGGTCGTCGTCATCTCGCCGCAGGGCTCCTCGCGCGTGCGCGCGGAGGCCAGCCAGAAGGCGGGCGGGATGAAGGGCGCCGTGGTGGTGCCCGCGCAGGTGCGCGCCTCCGGCAACAAGATCACCGCCACGGTGATGAACTCGGACCTGGGCGACAGCGACCCGACGACGTGGGGCTTCCAGGTCGTCATGCAGTCCAACGAGGGCTTCCCGGCCGGCAACGACCTGCTCACGCGCCGCGTGAACGAGTACGAGGGCCAGCACCGCTTCGGCGGCGGCACCGACTTCGACTGCGACCCGCACGTCATCGACACGCTGGCCGGTGAAGGCAAGGGCGACGGCTCCGAGGCGAAGGCGCAGTACGACATGCTCGCCTACGAGTGCGGCTCGGATGGTTCGTCCACCAAGAAGGCCACGCTGAAGATGGTGTCTGGCCCGAAGCGTCCCGCCGTCCAGGCCGGCCCGGCCGCCCCGACGCCCGCGGCTCCGGCCCCGGTCCCCGCGTCC
>NZ_RAWD01000280.1:0-12762 GCF_003612065.1 Corallococcus sp. CA047B | reverse complement strand
TCCCCGCCCACCTCCGGGCGCCAGCGCTCGCTCGCGGGCAGCGTGCCCGCGGGGCCGTCGAACTCGTCCTGCCAGACGAGCTCCCAGCCGGTGTCCGGAAGCACCGTGTCGGGCTTCGGCGTCTCCGGCTTGTTGACCACCCCGGCGGCGGGATCACACGACATCAGGCCCAGGCCAGACAGGGCCAGGGCGGCAAGAAGACGACGCGACGTCATGCGGACCTCCCGACGTTCTGCGTGGGAAACAGGGAGCGGTCCCGAAGGGCCGCCTGCAACACCAGGGTCGCCGCGCCCACGGCGATGGCCCGCTCCCCCAGCGCCGACGTGACGATGCGCGTCTCCGCCATGGACACGGACAGCGCGCGCTGGCGCACCGACGCGCGCAACGGGTCGAGCAGCATCTCGCCCACCGACGAAATCTCTCCGCCGAGCACCACGATGGCGGGGTTCAACAGGTTGAGCAGGCCGCCCACCGCGATGCCCAGGTACGCGCCCATGCCGTCGATGATCTGCTTCGCGGCGGCGTCACCCGCGCGGGCGCCGTCCACCAGGTCGCGCACCGTGGGGCCCTTGCGGCCCCGCGTTCCCATCAGCTCGCGGGCTCTCTCGGTGAGCGCCGTGGAGCCGATGAGGGTGACGAGGCAGCCGCGCAGACCGCACACGCAGAGCGGCCCGTTGGAGTCCACCGCGATGTGCCCGATTTCACCGGCCGTTCCGCCCGCGCCCCGGTACACGTCGCCGTGGATGATGTGGCCGGCACCGATACCGGTGGCCAGCTTGATGTACGTCAGGTCCTCGCCCCCGGAGCCCGCGCCCCAGAAGCACTCCGACAGCGCGCCGAGGTTCGCGTCGTTGTCCACGAACACCGGCATGTCGAAGGCCGTCTCGAACCACTCCTGCACGTCCACGTTCTTCCAGGCGGGCAGGATGAGGGGCGACATCTTTCCGGGCGACGCTGGGTGCACGGGGCTGGGCACCGCCACCCCCATGCCGACCACGGAGCGCCGGGGCACGCGTTCGGCGTCCAGGCACTCCTGCACCAGCTCCTTCGCCTTCTGCAGCGAGCCTTCCGGATCGCCGCGGACCGCGTGGCTCGCCTTGCTCTGCGTGCGCACGCGGCCGCGGAGGTCCGTGAGGACGACCGTGACGTGGGAGGCGCCCAGTTCGACGCCCACCAGGCTGAAGGCCTCGTCACAGAAGCCGATGAGCGTGGGACGGCGGCCCCCGCGGGAGACCCCGGCGCCAATGCTGCGCACCAGGCCCGCATGCTCCAGGTCCGCGACGATGGCGGAGACGGTCGACGGACTGAGCTCCGTGCGCCGGGCGATCTCCGCCCGGGAGATCTGACGCTCGCGCCAGATCATGTTCAGCAACAGGCCGCTGTTCTGCGCGCGCATGCCCGCCGCATCGACCGTCAACACCGCCATTCCCGCTTTCATCGTCCGCTCACGTTCTGTGTCTGGTGTGCGCGCCGTTCAGGCGCGGTGGGGCGTCAGTGCCAGTGGATGTCGTCGAGGAAGAAGACGGTCGGCACATCCTTGCCGCCCGCCGACCAACCGAAGCCACCCCCCACCTTGCCGTAATTGATGATGCTGATGTCGATGGTGTACTTCGTCGGCAGCGCGTTCAGGGTGATGTCACCCGTCTCGATCTTGAACTTGTCCTTGGATGCGGCGCCGCTGCCCACGAAGAAGCCGACCACCTCTCCGCCCGCCTGGCCCCAGGCGTAGAAGGACACCGACTTCGCGCCCGGAGGAACCTCGGCGCCGTCAAGCTCGCCCCAGTTGCCCTCGGGGAAGTGCCAGTAGACGCCGCCCCAGCCCTGAGCCTTCTTGGTCAGGGTGAACTTGTGGCAGACCCCCAGGCCCGTCCCAGGACGCGTCGCGGCGCAGGTGGGCTCGTCCGTGATGCCGTCGTTGTCACCCATGTAGCCACTGGCACCCCAGGTACCGTCCACCGCCAGGGGGAACGCCGACTGCGGACCTGCGTCCACCGTGCCCGCGTCCGTCTCCGTGCCGGCGTCGGTGGTGGTGCCCGCATCCGTCGTCGTGCCGGCGTCGGTGTTGGAGCCCGCGTCGGTGTTGGAGCCCGCGTCCGTGTTCGTGCCCGCGTCCGTGTTGGAGCCCGCGTCCGTGTTCGTGCCCGCGTCCGTCTTGGTGCCGGCGTCGGCCTGGGGCGTCGGCTTGTCCGTGTCCTCGGGATCACAGGCGCCAATGAGTCCCGCGACCGCGAAAACTCCGGCGGCCGCCCACGTCCACGCGAAACGCTTGTTGCGATTCATGCGATCCCCTCCTGGTTGTCTTGCTGGGATGACTTCGTTCTTACGGCGAAGAAATCAGTCGATGTTGGAAGTCGCCGTTCGCGTGCTGCGCCGCGTTACATCCGCCGCTGCGCGTCAGAGGGGGACACCCTCCCCTGCCACCCTGGGCTCCTGCTGCATGGAGCCATCCCGCGTCCCCGCTCATCGCGAACACATGCGAGTTCGTTCGATGGTCGAAGAAATACCAGCCCCCTTCACTGATTTGCAAGCGCGCGACGAAGCCATACACCCGGTAAACCGGGCTGGCGCGTCTGCCGCGCTGCGGCGTGTGAAGGGTTTTCAGCCGGCGGTGGGAATGTCCGCTGAGGCGGTCACGCGAGGGTGGAGCACGCGGTGCGCGCCCGCTTGCCTCGCGGTGGCTTGGACAGACGTCGCGCCTTCGAGGTGGCGCGAAACTAGTGCAGCGGAGGCCCGCCGATGATCTGGCGGACGATGGCGAGCAGCTGCTCGATGTCGAAGGGCTTGGGCAGGAAGCCCGCGCACGGCAGGTGCAGCCAGAACTCCGGCGGGCTGGCGCTCATCATCACCACCGGGACGTCGCGCAGGACCGGGTCGCGCTGCATGGCCTCCAGCACGCCGGGGCCGTTGAGCAGCGGCATCATGTAGTCCAGCAGCACCATCGACGGACGCTCGCGCGCCATCCGCTCCAGGGCCTCGCGGCCGTTGAGGGCCGTGGCGGTGCGGTAGCCCTCGTCCGACAACAGGTCGCGGACGGCCTCCACGATGCCAAACTCGTCGTCGACGATGAGGACGGGCCCCATGGTCAGGTCCCTCGGCGCTTGCGGACGTTCCGGGGTGGCTTCGGGAGGGCTGCCTTGGCCACCGCGCGCTTGCGGACGTTGCGGCTCGGCTTGGACAGGGGGGGGGTCTCCTGCGCGCGCGTGCGGGCAAGGCCTGTCATCAACATCTGGCCTTCCGCGAAGGGATTGCCCACCCGGAGTCCCTTGCCGGTGATGTGCAGCTCCCGCAGCGAGGGGTCGTAGTCGCTGTTGCGCACCTTCAGCACCGTGACGAAGCGGCGCAGCGCGGAGTGCAGCTCCGTCAGGCGCAGGAACAGGATGTTCTCCGCCACCATGGAGATGCCCTTGAGCGGGAACTTCACCTCCGGACCGAACGCGCTGGTGGACTCGGCGGTGTAGACCAGCGTCACCTCGCGCACCCGGCACTCGTTGACGAGCGCCGCCAGGAAGCGTGACACCCGGGCCTTGCGCGGAGAGGCGCGGCGCAGCGCCTCATAGCCATCCAGGAAGATGCGGCGCACCCGCCCGCTCCGGATGGAGGTCAGCAGCTCGGTGCCCAGCTTGTCGAGGATGTTCTCCGTGGGCGGCCGGAAGCTCACCTCCAGGTCGCCCCGCTCCAGCAACGGCTGCAGGTGCAGACCCACCCCCGCCGCCTGGGCGAGCATCCGCTCCGGTGCGTCATAGAAGGCGAAGTAGTGGCCAGGCTCCCCCCGCCGGGCGCCTTCCGCCAGGAAGCTCATGCCCAGCAGCGTCTTGCCGCTGCCCGGGGGGCCCAGGAGGATGGTGGTGGAGCCCGCGGGCACACCTCCCTGGAGCATCGTGTCCAGGCCGGGCACGCCGAAAGCAGCGCGCTCACGCGTCCCCGCGCCGGGCACCAGGTGACCGTCCACCATCGACTCCAGGCGGGGGTAGATGGTGAGGCCGTCACCGGTGATTTCAAAGCTGTGCGCCCCCATCTTGTAGGCGCTGCCCCGGAACTTGCGCACGCTCAACTCGCGCAGGGTGCGCACCCCGAAGATGCGCTGCTGGAGCAGCAGCAGGCCGTCCACCATGGTGTGTTCGGCGCGCAGGCCCTTGTCGCCCCCGGTGGTGAGCACCAGGGTGGTGCAGCCGATGAGGCTTGTCACGACCTGGAGGCCGTGGATGAACTTCTTGAGTGCCTGGCGCGACGGGGCCAGCTCCTCCGCGGCCAGCAGGCCGTCCAGCACGAGCAGCGAGGCCTTGTGCGCCTTGACCTCCTTGCGCACCAGGGCCGCGAGTGCGTCCAGCCCCCCCTGCTCCAGGATGGTGAAGGCGCTCAGGTAGCTGATGTTTCCGGGCACGCAGGCCGGATCGAAGAACGACAGCGTCTGGAGGTTGTTCACCAGGTCCGTGTGCGACTCGGCCAGGAGCGTCAGGTACAGCACGCGGCGACCCTCGGTCGCCTGATGGAAGCAGATCTGGTTGGCGAGGATGGTCTTCCCCGCGCCCGGAAGCCCCAGGACCATGTACATGCGGCCCTTGCGCAGGCCCCCGCAGAGCACCGTGTCCAGACCGGGGATGCCCGTGGCCAGCCGCTGTTCTTCCCGAGGACCCTCCGGACCCATCACGCTTCCTTCCTGGGCGCGGCGCGCCGGTCAGGGCCGTGGATGACGGTCCTCCGGACTCCATAGTCCAGCCCTGGCTGAAACGAACAACAATCTGGGAAGCGACCGATGCCCAACAACATGCCACCCGGCCCGCCGGTTGCTCACCGGGCGACGTGGGCGTCCGTCGCCGCGACGGGCGTCCCGCTTCCCGTCAGGGGCTTGAGCATCGCGCGCAGGGATTCAATCTGGGCGCGCGCCTGGTTCTTCAGCGTCTCCACGTCGTCCAGGGTCATCCCCTTCGTGGAGATGGGCGTGCCCACCGTCACCAGCCCGCGCGACGTGGCGAACCTCCACGAGTGCTTGGGCAGCGCGAGCCGCGTGCCGCTCACCGCCAGGGGCAGCACGTCCGCCTGCGCCTCGATGGCGAGCCGGAAGGCGCCGTCCTTGAAGGGCAGCAGGTCCTCCGTCTTGGAGCGCGTGCCCTCCGGGAAGATCATCACCGGCATCCCCTTGGCGAGCCACGCCTTGCAGCGCCCCATGGCGCCAGCGGCCGAGTCGCGATCGCCGCGCTCCACCGGGATGTCCCCCGCCATGCTCATCATCCAGCCCACCACGGGCACGCGGAAGAGGCTCTTCTTTCCCAGCCACTTCATCTCCCACGGCAGGTGGGAGATGAGGAATGGATCCGCGTTGGACTCGTGGTTGCTCACCACCACCGTGTTGGGCGCGATGCCGTTGGGAATCACGCCGTGCGTGCCGAAGCGCCAGAAGGGCGTGAGCTTCGCGGCGGTGAAGCCCACCAGCCGGAAGCAGCGCCCCGCCACCTGACGGCGCTTGTCGAACAGGGCGGTGAAGATGAACAGGGTGAGCTGGACAAAGAAGCCCACCAGGGCCACGAGGCCCACCTCGACCCAGGTCCAGATGGAGAGCAGTGCGTTCATGACGGGGGTCCCTTGAGCACGATGGGGTTTCAGGAGAGGACGGCCGGATCCAGGTCCACGCTCACCGGACAGTGATCCGACCCGTGGACGTCCGGATGCACCGCGGCCTTCCGCACGTAGCCGAGCGCCGCGGGGCTCGCCAGCACGTAGTCGATGCGCCAGCCGATGTTCTTCTCGCGCACGCCGGCGCGCTGGCTCCACCAGGAGTAGTGGCCGCCCGCGGGGTTGAAGTGGCGGAAGGTGTCCACCCAGCCTGAGCGGATCCACCGGTCGAACTCCTCGCGCTCCTCCGGGCGGAAGCCGCTGGTCTCGCGGTTCTCGCGCGGGCGCGCCAGGTCGATGTCGCGGTGCGCGGTGTTGAAGTCGCCCATCACGAGCACGCGCTCGCCGTCGCGCAGTGGCTTCTCCAGCCGCGCGAAGAGGCGTTGGTAGAAGTCCAGCTTGAAGGGGATGCGGCTCAGGTCCCGGTCCTTCCCGTTGCCGTTGGGGAAGTAGCCGTTGACCACGGTGAGCTTGCCGAAGCGGGCGAACTGGAGGCGGCCTTCCGCGTCCACGGCGGGCGCTCCCAGGAGGGTGTCCAGGGCGTCCGGCTCATGGCGGCTGAAGAGGCCCACGCCGCTGTAGCCGGGACGTTCCGCGGCCACGAAGTGGGTCTTCCAACGGCGGGGGGAGCGCACCTCCGCGGGAAGCTGCTCCACGCGGGCGCGCACCTCCTGCAACCCCACGATGTCCGCCCGGGCCTTGGACAGCCACGGGAGGAACCCCTTGCGGTGGATGGAGCGCAGACCGTTGACGTTCCAGGAGACGACTCGCACGCCCCCGCTTATGGCGAAAGCGCGCGGGTATTTCCAGCCCCCACCGTCCCTGGAAGGACGATGGGGGCCGGTCCTACTCAGTGCGTCACGGCTGTTCGGTGCCGCTCGCCCTGTTCTGCGGGCCACGCGTGGTACGGCTGATGAAGTCCGCGTTGTTCACGTTCGTGTCGTAGCCATTGCCCTTCGTCGCGTCCGCGCCACCCTCCATGGTGGCGGCGGAGGAGCCGGCGTTGGCCTTGCGCTCGAGGCTGCCGGCGGCGCCGGGCACGCTGCTGACGGGGCTCGCGCCTTCCGCGGAGTTCGCCGTGGCACCGTAGCCCAGCGTGTCCACCGCGTTCGCGTCGGAGATGGCGGTGGAGAGGTTGTTGGGGCCCACGCGCACGTGGCCCACGGTGGCGCTCATGGAGATGGTCCCGGCCCAGCTTGCGTCAGGGGTGACGGAGCCCGCGTAGCTGCCATTGGCCACCAGGTAGTAGCCGTGGGCCGCGATGCGGGCGTTCGCCGGCAGAATGAAGTTGCCGCTGTAGGTGGTACCCGTGGCGCTCTTGTACTGGATCCTCCAGCTACCGATGTTCACTTCCGCGTCCGTCGGGTTGTAGAGCTCGACGAACTCATCGTTCTGGCCACCCGGGCCCGCACCAGCGAACTCGCTGATGACGATGTGGTTCGTCGTGGGCTCGGAGGTGACCTTGGCCTGCGCGGACACCGACTGACCGCCGAGCGTGGCGACAACCGTGCCCGTCGAGCCGGAAGCGCCACCCGTGAGGGCGAACTTCGCGGAGATCTGGTTGGCCGGCACCGTCACCGACGCGGGCACCGTGCCCACGCCACCCGTCGTGGAGAGCGCGATGATCGTGTCCGTCGCGGGCGGCACGTCGAGCGTCACGGTCAGGTTGACCGTCTTGCCCGGGGCCACTTCCACCGTCTCCGGCGACAGGAACGCCAGCGAGGCGGCCTCGGTCTCACCGAGCACGCGCACCGTGGCGGCACGCGAGTCCGAGCCCAGCGTGGCCGTCAGCGTCGCCTTGGCGGAACCCGCCGCCGCGTTCGCCGTCACGATGACCGCCGCCGAACGAGCACCCGCCGGCACCACCACCTGGCCGTTGTTGGCCACGGTGACCGAGGGGCTGGACGAGGTGACCTGCACCAACACGGCCGTGTCGGCCGGGGCGCTCAGCGTCACTTCCAGGGACTCCGGAATCGTCTCACCCGTGGTGCCCGAGCGCGCGAAGGTCGCGGCCGGCTCCAGCGCGGTGAGCGTCACGGGGCTCGTGCCCGCGTCCGTCGTGCCGCCGTCCGTCTCCGTGCCAGCGTCCGGCGCGGGACCCGCGTCGGTGCCGCCGTCCGTCTCCGTGCCTGCGTCGACCGTGCCGGCGTCCGTCTCGGTGCCCGCGTCCGTCTCCGTGCCTGCATCCGGCCCGGGGCCCGCGTCGATGGCGCCGCCATCCGTCTCGGTGCCCGCGTCCGTCTCAGTGCCCGCGTCCGTCGTCGTACCGGCGTCCGTCTCGGTGCCCGCGTCAACCGTGCCGGCGTCCGTCTCGGTGCCCGCGTCCGTCTCGGTGCCCGCATCCGTCGTCGTACCCGCGTCCGTCTCGGTGCCCGCGTCCGTCGTCGTTCCGGCATCCGTCGTCGTGCCAGCGTCGACCGTGCCGGCGTCCGTCTCCGTGCCCGCGTCGACCGTGCCCGCGTCCGTCTCCGTGCCCGCGTCCGTCTCCGTGCCGGCGTCCGTCGTCGTGCCCGCGTCCGTCTCCGTGCCCGCGTCCGTCACCGTGCCTGCGTCGGTCTCGGTGCCCGCATCGACCGTCGGGGTCGTGATCTGGCAGCTGTTGTTGCAGCGATCGCCTTCGGTGCGATTGCCGTCGTCACACGCTTCACCGCTCTCGACGATGCCGTTGCCGCAGACAGGGTCCTTCGGATCATCACCACCGCACGCGGACAACAACAACAGCACCGCTGACAAAGGGACCAGCAAGTGCCGGAAAGACAAGGACATGGAGACTCCGTGTTGAGTACAGAGCCTCCTAAAAACCACAAAATTACAGGAGGACGCAAATCCACCCGGGCACTTTCGGAGCCCGTTTTCTTGACGACGCGGGCCATCGGTTTCCCAAAACCCGACAACCCTGGAGGGGGGCCATCCTGGGGGTTGGATCAGCCCCGGATCACGGGGGGTTGCACGGAGGCCGGCGCTTCCAGCCCGTGGACCAGGAGGAAGCACCGGACGGCCTCGGAGATCTCCGTTCCGGCCTCCAGCAGGCCCGCGTGGCCGGCGTCGTCCACCTGGAGCCATTCGGCCTGAGGCAGCGCGCGGTGCAGCCGCTGGACCTCGCTCAGCGGCACGAGCACGTCATCGCGCGCGGCGATGATCAACACGGGCACGCTCACGGTGGACACGACGTCCCAGGCGTGGCCCTCGGTGAGGCCGCGCAGGGTGTGCCAGTAGGCGTGGGGGCTCATGCGGTAGAGCGCGTCCAGGAACTCGGCGATGTCCTCGCGCGGCGCCCGGGCGCGCAGCGCGCCCACGGCCCGGGCCAGCGGATCCGCGAAGCGGCTGGCGATGACGGCCTTCACCGCGGGCGCGACCACGGGCACCCAGGGCGTACCGGCCCGCAGCATCTGGCGCGTGGCGGACAGCGCCAGCCGCGAACCCCAACGGGGATCCGCCGAGCCCGGCACCCCGGGCGTCCCCGCGATGAGCGTCATGGACGGCACCAACTCCGGGCGGCGTCGGTACAGTTCCAGCAGGATGCGCACCCCCATGGAGAAGGCGATGTGGTGCGGCGGCCGGCCGTTGCCACGCGCAATCGTCTCCTCAGTGACGCGCTCCAGGTCGTCCACGTGCACCTTCACGCGGTAGTCGCCGTCGCGTGACTCGTCGCTGCCGCCGTGCCCCCGGTAGTCCCAGTGCACCACGCGGTGGTCCTGCTCCAGGTTGGTGACGATGTGGCGCCAGAAGTTCTCCGACGTCCCGATGCCATTGGTCAGCAGCACCGGCGGCCGGCCCGCGAGCACCCGGTCCCGCTCCGCGTCCGGCAGGCCCGCGTCGTGGTGGTGGACCGCCACCCGGGTGCCATCCGGGGCGGTGACGAAGTGGGTCGAGCGGCGGTAGGACATTCCCGCCCACCATGCGACCGGGCAGGCCCGCGTGCAAGGGTCGCCAGCCCCTCCCCCGCTCCGAAGCCGCCCTGCCACCCCGAGTCCGCGAGGCTGGACGTGGGCCCGCCTCCGGGAGATCGTGCCCCGCGAATGATCAGCATGGAGGCACAGGGACTGGACGTGGCGGCGGCGCTCGCCCACTACGAGGCGCACGGCTTCGCCCGCCTGGGCCGCGTGCTGGACGACGCGGGCGTGGAGGCCCTGCGCGAACGGGCGGACGACCTGATGCTCGGCCGGGTGGTGTACCCGGGCCTGTTCTTCCAGCCGGACGCCCCCAGCGGCCGCTACGAGGACGCGCCCCTGGGCCTGGGCTGGCAGGGTCCGTCCCTGGACTACCGCAAGCTGGAGAAGCTGGAGAAGGATCCGCGCTTCCTCGCGTGGCTGGAGAACCCGCTGTTCGAGCGGATCGCCCGGGCCCGCATCCCCGGCGACATCGTCCTGTACCGCGCCATCCTCTTCCACAAGGGCCCGGCGGGCGGCAGCAACCTGCCCTTCCACCAGGACGGCGGGAAGCTGTGGGGCCTCACGCGGGAGCCCGACCTGCAGATCTGGACCGCGCTGGACGACGCGCCGGAGGGCGGCGGCTGCCTGGAGGTCGTCCCCGGCAGCCACCGGGCGGGGCTGGTGACGGCGCTGGGGGGCGTGATTCCCCCTGACCGCGTGGCGGCCGAGGATGCCGAAGCGCACGTGGTCCCCCTGCCGGTGCGCGCCGGCGAGGCGCTGCTCGTCCACAACCACGTGTGGCACCGCTCCGGAAGGGGCCGGCCCGGGCAGCGGCGGCGCGCGTTCTCCGCCTGCTACATGAGCGCGGACACCACCTGCGTGCGCAAGAAGAAGGCCCCGCGCGTCTTTCCGCCGGTGTTCCGTCACCCGGTGCGCGGCGGCTGAAAGGCCCTATCATCCGGAGCGTGTCCGGACACCCGGGAGTCCTTGTCGCCGAGCAGCCCCACTACCTGCCGTGGGTGGACTTCTACGAGCAGGTGGCCCGCGCCGGCACGCTGGTGGTGCTGGACGACGTGCAGTGGCTGCGTCGCGGCTGGCAGCGCCGCACGCGCGTCGCCCTGCCCCTGGGCGTGCCCACGCCGCCGCCCACCGAGCCGGGCTTCCAGTGGATGTCCATTCCGCTGGAGGATCCGCACCGCGACACGCGCATCCGCGACCTGTCGGTGGACACGCGCCAGCCGTGGGCGCGCAAGCACCTTCAAACGCTGGTGACGCTCTACGGCGGACGCCCCTTCTTCCGCGCGCAGGTGCTGCCGCGCCTGGAGCCCTTCTACGACGCGGCGGCGCGCGAGTCCGGGCCGGGGTCGCTCCTGCGCGTGCTGCTGTCCAGCATGGCGCTCTTCTACGAACCGCTGGGCCTCGCACCGAACCTCGTGTGCGCGTCCACGCTGGAGCGCCGGGGCGAGGACAAGACGCAGCGGCTGGTGGAGTACTGCCTGCAGACGGGGGCGCACACGTACTACTCGGGGACGGGCTCCACGCTGTACCTGAAGCCGGAGCGCTTCCGCGCGGTGGACGTGCGTCTGTTGTGGCAGCGCTTCCGCCACCCTGACTACGCGCAGGGACGCGAGGGCCGCTTCGTGACGGGGCTGTCGGTGGTGGACGTGCTGGCCAACGTGCCGCTGGAGACGGTGCGCACGTGGCTTCAGCCGTCGCCGTGGGGGCCGTTCGCGGGGAACGGCCCCCAGCCGCTTCAGCGGGCCGACGCGGAGGTGGGCCCGGACGCGGGCTTGTCGAAGCGCACGAAGTAGCTGCGCACGGCGGCATCCAGCAGCGCGGGGTCCAGGCGCGGATTGCTGCCCTGGTAGTTGGCCATGTCGATGACTTGATCCAACAGGTCGCGAGGCTGGCACGCGGCGAAGGGCCGGTGGTTCGGGCGGTAGTGCTCGTCGATGAGGTAGTCGATGGCGCGCGCGTCGTAGGGCACGCCGCGCTTCTTGCACATCATCTGGAAGATCTCGTGGAACTGCTCTTCGTCCGGGCGCTGCACCTCCAGCTTGTAGCGGACGCGGCGCAGGAAGGCGTCGTCCACGAGGTCGCTGGGGTCCAGGTTGGTGGAGAAGGCGGCGAACACGTCGAAGGGCACCTGGAGCTTCTTGCCGGTGTGCAGCGTGAGGATGTCCACGTCGCTCTCCAGCGGGACGATCCACCGGTTGAGCAGGTCCTTGGGGGACACCTTCTGGCGGCCGAAGTCGTCGATGAGGAGCATGCCGTTGCTCGCCTTCATCTGGAACGGGGCCTCGTAGTACTTCACCTCCGGCGTGTAGACGAGGTCGAGCATCTCCAGCGTCAATTCGCCGCCCACCACCACCAGCGGACGGCGGCAGCGCACCCAGCGGCGATCGTACGAAGGCGCGCCGGGTTCGTCCTCCACCGCCTTGTGGATGTTGGCGTCGAACATCTTCACGACGAAGTCGTCGATGAGCAGCGCGTGGGGGATGAAGATGTCCCCCTCGTAGCAGTTCACCATGCCCTGGCAGATGGCCGTCTTGCCGTTGCCGGGAGGGCCGTAGAAGAAGATGGCGCGGCCGGAGTTCATCGCCGGACCGATGCCGTCGAAGATGTAGTCGCGGATGATGAGGTCGCCGAACTTGTCCTGCATCCGGCTGCGCGTGATGCGGTTGCCGCGCACGGTCTGCTGCTTCACGGCGGCGACCCATTCGTTGAAGGGCACGGGCGCCGGACCGTTGTAGCGGTTGCGGTCCAGGATCTGCCGCAGCACGTCCGTCACGAACGTGGTGAGCTGGTAGATCATCGTGGAGCGGCCCACGCCGGAGCCGCCACCGCCGCGGATGTCGATGTACTTCTGCCGGCGCAGGCCCTCGATGATCTCATCCACCAGCGTGGTGGGCAGTTGCAGGCGGGCGGCCACGTCCATGCCGCGCATCTCGCCGGCGAAGAAGATGGCCTTGAGGACCAGCTCCTCCACGAACGTCGCGTTGAGACCACACTCCTGGAGGTTGCGCGGCTGCGTGGGCCAGAAGCGGTTGGCGGCCGGAGACTCCCCTCCGTCACGACGGGAGCCGCGACGGTCCGGGCCGGAATACGCCTGGGGAGGCGCGCTGCCACGTCGGTCCGGGCCGCTGTAGGCCTGTTGCGAGCCCCCTCCGCGACGGTCCGCCGCCGAGCCTCGCCGCTCTGAATCTCCCTGCGAGGGACCACCGCGACGGTCCGCCTCCGCCGGGGGCGCGGAGGACGCCCGCCGCTCGGGGTCCGGGGA
>NZ_RAWD01000027.1:0-49853 GCF_003612065.1 Corallococcus sp. CA047B | reverse complement strand
GCCTCCGGCCGCTCCGCCTCCCCCCAGTGACGACATGAGCACCCGCGACAGTTCGCTGTCCGGCACGTCGTCCAGCTCGGATGCGACGGGTGGCAGCGGCGTCGCGGCGCCGTCTCAGTCGACGGACTTCCGTCCCTCGGCGACGGCGAACGAGGACATCGAGCCGCTGGAGGTGGAGAAGAAGAGCAAGAGCGACACCAAGGGCCTGACGCTGCTCATCGGTGGCGGTGTGGAAGGCTACACCGGCGCCCTGGCTCCGCAGTTGGCCCCGGGTCCCTCCGCGGGCGTGACGGCGTCCATCAAGCCGACGTCCGTGCTGGGCATTGAAGTCGGTTACTCCGGCGCCTTGAACAACATCAAGGACGCGGGGGTCTTCGGTGCCGACGACGGTCCGGACCTGGTCCGCAATGGTGGTCAGGCGGCCCTGACGCTCGCCATCGCTCCGACGCCGGTGCAGCCGTACCTGCTGGGCGGCATCGGTATCAGCAACTACCACTTCCGCGGCGGTGAAGCGCTGGGCTACAGCGATGACACCGTTGGCAACGTGCCCGCGGGTGTGGGTGTGCGCGGCCACTTCGGTCACTTCACGGCGGACCTGCGTGGCTCCTACAACTTCCTGTTCGACAAGCAGTTCGCTCCCAACATCGAGAGCGGCGGCGATCCGTCGGGCGGTGGTAGCTACAACGCGTCGCTGAACGTGGGTGGCACGTTCTGACCTGAAGCCTGAATGACGACATCCATGGCAGGAGCTGGCGGCGGGGAGCCCGGAAACGGGAGCCCCGCCGCCGCTCTCTTTTTTCATCCTGCTTTTTTCACCGAGCGGGCGACCATTCAGGGCGGCGGGAGGCTGCGAACGCCGTTAAAGTGCGCACTTTTCCTGGGTGGATTCCCGCCCTAGGAGTCATGCACATGAGCTTGAAGATCGAAGACGTGAAGGTGGGGACCGGGGCGGAGGCCACGGCGGGCAAGAAGGTGACCGTGCACTACGTGGGCACGCTGACCGACGGCAAGAAGTTCGACAGCAGCCGGGACCGGGGACAGGGCTTTTCGTTCCCCCTGGGCGCGGGCCACGTCATCCAGGGCTGGGACCAGGGCGTCGCCGGCATGAAGGTGGGCGGCGTGCGCAAGCTCACCATCCCGCCGGAGCTGGGCTACGGCGCTCGCGGCGCGGCGGGCGTGATTCCCCCCAACGCCACGCTGCTGTTCGAGGTGGAGCTGTTGACGGTTGGTTAGGACCTGACTTCAAGGACTCTGGAAAAAGAGAGGCCGTTCATGGCGACGCTCGAGATCACGAAGGACAACTTCAAGGAGACGGTGGGCAAGAACGGCATCGTCGTGCTGGATTGGTGGGCGACCTGGTGTGGCCCGTGCCGCGCGTTCGCGCCCGTCTTCGAGAAGGCGTCCGAGCTGCATAAGGACATCGCGTTCGGGAAGATCGACACCGACGCGCAGCCGGACCTGTCTGGCGCCTTCCAGATCCGCTCCATCCCCACGCTGATGGTGTTCCGGGACGGCATCCTCCTGTTCGAGCAGCCGGGCGCGCTTCCCCAGGCGGCGCTGGAGGACCTCATCAAGCAGGTCCGCGCGCTGAACATGGATGACGTGAAGCGCGAGGTCGAGGAGCAGCGCAAGGCCAAGGGCGGCTCTCCCGAGGCCTGACGTCCAGCCGGGCCCCTGCCCGTGTCCACGGGCAGGCGCCTACGGTGCGGTGGGCGTGCAGACCCCGCCGCCATTCAGGTGCGCTTGATCCACGATGCTCTGGGTGACGAAGGCCTGGAGCGTCCGCAGGTCATGGGCGCCGGGCTGGTAGACGACGGGTTGCCCCTGGGCATCCCGGAGTTCACCGCCGTCCAGCCCGTGCAGGTCCAGCAGGTCCTGGGATGACAGCCCCTCCGGGGTGATGGCGTGGTTCGCGTCCGCGGTGGCGGCGATGGCTTCGAAGCGAAGCTGCACGCCCCGGTGGGTGCCCAGCCGGTCGTAGAACATGTGTTCGGCGTGGATGGTGATCTCCGCCTCCGCCACGGAGTTCTCCGGCACGACCAGGCCCTGGGTCCCATCCACGCCGTTGATGCAGTCCACCATCCGCGCGTTGACGGGGAAGCCCATGCGGAAGGTGTAGAGGCCCAGCGCGGGGCCGCGGTTCTGCGCGCGCCCCTCCACGAAGTAGCTGAAGCCGCGCTCGCGCATCATCGCCAGGTCGTCGGCGGACACGGAGACTCCCGCCACGGTGCGGGCCTCCGGAGGGCTCACGCGGAAGGACACCTGGTGGCGCCCGGCCTCCAGGCCCGTCAGCCCGGTGAGCGGCACGTCCTCCTTTTGCACGTCCACCAGCACGTGCTCTGGCGACGCGTGCACGTCGCCGGCCGCGGAGGTGAGGGTGAAGTCCCCCACGGACACCAGGTACTTGCTGAACTGCACGGACCAGCCGTCCTGGAAGAGGTGGTCCGCGTAGCCGCGCTGGGTGCCGTCTCCACCGCTCAGCGTCAGGCGCACGTCGCCCCGGGCCGCCGTCTCACCGCAGCCGGTGGCCGCGAGCGCCACGGCCCCCAGCAGCAGGGGGAGCCGCCTCCATCGGACCGGGGTGCCTTGGGTTTTCATGCATCTGGTTGGTATTTGTAACGTGGTTGCAAGTCAAGTGTGGGTTGCGATATCCACGGGTCGCTGTCTGGGGGACCGCCTGCGTCGGGTGGTCACCGTGGAGCGAGGTCGTTGCCTGTGTTCATTCCGACGCTGGTGCTCTGGCTGCTGAGCGCGTCGCCCGAAGTGCCCGTGACTCCCCCCGTACCCGTGGAGGCCGCGCCGCCGGTGATGCCGGCGGACGTCCCCGCGTTGACGCAGCCCGTGCGGGTGTTGCTGCGGCTGACGCTCGACGACAGGGGCGAGGTGTCGCGGGTGGACGTGCGCGAGTCGGCAGGCGTGGCGTTCGACCGGGCCGCGATGGCGGCGGCCCTGCGTTGGCGCTTCGAGCCCGCGCGCCGGGGGGAGGTGCCGCTGGAGGTCCAGGTGGACGTGCCGGTGACGTTCGAGCCGGTGGTGCCACCTTCTGACGCAGGAGCCGCGCCGCGTGCCGAAAACACGGACGTCACGCAACCCGCTGATGACGGTGGTGGTTCTTCTCCGGACCCGAAGCCGCCGTCGTTCTCCACCACGGTGCGCGGCCAATCCGTTGCCCCGCCCCCCGTGGCGGTGGGGGACTTCCACATCACGGTGGGGCAGCTCGCGGACGTGCCCCGCAACTCGGCCACGGACCTGCTGTTGCTGGCGCCGGGCGTGATGCTCGCCAACCACGGGGGGGAAGGCCACGCGGAGACCCTCTACCTGCGCGGCTTCGACGCGGGCGAGGGCAAGGACGTGGAGATGCGCCTCAACGGCGTGCCTCTCAACGAGGTCTCCCATGCCCACGGTCACGGCTACGCGGACACGTACTTCATCATCCCGGAGCTGGTGCAGTCGCTCCGTGTGACGGAGGGGCCCTATGACCCTTCCCAGGGCGACTTCGGCGTGGCGGGCACCGTGGACTACCAGCTCGGGCTGGAACGCCGGGGCATCACCGCGTCCGCCAGCTACGGCAGCTTCGCGTCGCGCCGGCTGTCCCTGGTGTGGGGTCCTCCCGAGTCCACCGACGCCACCTTCGTCGGCGTGCTGCTGCGCCAGGGCCACGGCTTCGGCCCCAACCGCGCGTACGCGAACGCGGGCCTCATGGCCCAGACGGAGCTGCGCCTGGGCCCGGAGACGCGGCTGCGCCTGTTCGGTGCCAGCTACGGCGCGCGCTTCTCCACCGCCGGCGTGGTGCGCGAAACGGACGTCGTGGACGCGCGGCTGCCCTGTGACGCGGACGCGGACTCGCAGTTCTTCTGCCTCTATGACCCGAACCAGGGCGGCGCGAGCCAGCGGCACCTCGCGTCCGTGGAGCTGGTGTCGCGGCTGGAGCGCGGTGGGCGCTTCGTGCAACAGGCCTTCGCGGTGGCGCGCCAGATGCGCAGCCGCGAGAACTTCACCGGCTTCCTCCAGGACACGCCCCCGGTCGGAGAGGCGCAGCGCGGCGACAACACGGAACAGTCCTACCAGGGCACCACCGTGGGTCTGCGCGGGCGCTACACACCGGGCCTCACCTGGGCCGGTCAGCCCCAGCCGGTGGAACTGGGCTATGTGGCCCGCTACGACAACGTGCACACCCGCGCGCGGCGCCTGCGCGACAAGGGGGGCGCACCGTACGCCACCATCTTCGACAATCAGGTGCGCACCACGAACCTGGGCGCGTACCTGTCACTGCGCGGGGCCCCCATGGAATGGCTCACGCTCCGGGGCGGCGTGCGCGTGGACACCTTCCTGTTCGGCGTGGAGGACCTGAACCGTCCGGAGTCGGACCGGCAGGGCTCGCGCATCCCCGAGGAGTCGGTGGAGGCCTACGGGTTCTTCGCCAGCCCCCGCGCCAGCGCGGAAGTACGCCTGACGCCGCGCCTCACCTGGCTCACCAGCGCGGGCCTGGGCGCGCGCTCCAGCGACGCGGCGGGGCTGTCCGACGCGGAGTTCGCCCCCTACGCGCGGGTGACCTCCGGCGAGACGGGACTGGGCTGGCACTGGCGCGACGACGCGGGGGACTCCGCGCTGGAGGTCCGGGGCGCGGTGTTCGCCACGCGCGTGTCGCAGGATCTGGTCTTCAGCGAGACGACGGGGCGCAACCAGCCCATCGGTCCGTCGCAGCGGCTGGGCGCCTTCGGCACCGCGCGCTTCCAGTGGAACCAACGGCTGGACGTGCAGGCGAGCCTCGCGTGGGCCCGCGCCACGCTGCCCGTGCCCGGTGCGTCCTCGTGGCGGCTGTGGGACGGCACGGTGATTCCGTACATCCCGCAGGTGCTGGGCCGGGTGGACGCGGCCTGGCGTGGCACCACCACGGTGGCCCGGCAGCCGGTGGGGTGGAGCCTGGCATTGGGCCACAGCGCCATCGGGCCCAAGCCCCTGCCGTTGGACCGCTACAGCGAATCCATCTTCCTCTTCGATGTGGCGGCGCGGGCCCGCTGGCGCGCCGTGGAGCTGGGCGTGACGGTGGAGAACCTGCTGGACGCGCGCTGGCGCGAGTCCGAGTTCAACTACGTGTCCAACTTCCGCGGCCCCGACGCGCCCGCGTCCCTGCTGGCCACGCGTCACTTCTCCGCCGGTGCCCCTCGCACCGTGCGCGGCACCCTCACCGTGTACCTGGACCTCCAGGAGGACCGGCCATGACCTCTGCCTTGCGTCCCTCGCGTCGTGCCTTCACGCGGTTGCTGGGCGGTGCGCTCGTGGCGGGCGTCCACGCCTGCGGGCTGTCCGGCACAGGCGGTCGGAGCATCACCTTCCGCATGGGCCTGCGCACGGCCATGGCACCCGGTGAGGACACCGTCGGCGTCTTCACCACCGACACGGGCTGGCGCGTGGCGCTCACCACCGCGCGCATGGTGCTGGGGCCCATCTACCTGTTCGAGAAGGCCTCGCCGCTGCAGCCCCAGGCCCTGCTGCGCCGCGTGAGCGACCTGCTGCTGCCCACCGCGCACGCGCACGAAGGGGACTTCTTCTCCGGAGGCCGCGTGCTGGGGGAGTGGGACCGGGAGGTGGTGTTCGACCTGCTCGCGCAGCCGGGACAGGCGCGGGTGCTGGGACACTCCCCGGGCATCGCGGGCCTGGCGCGCTCATTGTCGCTGCTGCTCCAGCCGCCCTCCCGGGCCCTGGGGGCGGAGGGTGACGTGATGGAGGGGCGCACCCTGTTCCTGGAAGGTGTCGCGACGCAGGCGGAGGCGCGCGTGCCCTTCCGGCTCGCGATGGACTTCCCGCCCCCCGTGGAGCTGCAACGCGTGGACTTCGTTCCCATCCAGGCGGACCTGGATGACGAGGGGTTGTTCTGCCTGGAGGCGCAGCCGCACCGCTGGTTCACGGGCACGCGCTTCGACCGGCTGACGGTGCCGGCGGAGGGCACCCCCGTGGACGTGGGGCCGGAGACCCAGGTGCACCGCGCGCTGAGCGTCAACGTGCGGCGCTTCGATGCCTTCACCGGCGCATGGGAGCCCCGGGGCTAAGGGGGGCGGTGGGGCTCAGCCCGGCTGCCAGAACGGCGACAGCGTCAGCTCCACGTTCCCGAAGGGGTCCGCGCGCACGCGGTCCTCGTCGACGAAGACGTTCTTCAACACCCAGCGCTCGTGCTCCTGGCGGAACACCTCCAGGATGTGGTGCACGGGGTTGATGACCCAGGCGTGGTGGATGCCCGCGCGGGCGTAGCGGGGCAGCTTCGTGGCCAGGTCCAGCTTCGCGGTGGCGGGCGACAGCACCTCGCAGATCCAGTCTGGCGCGCGGTCGATGAAGGAGCCATTGGGCAGCGTCGGGGGCCGTCCGCCCACCCAGCCCGCCAGGTCCGGCACCAGCACGTCCTGGCCCAGCAGCAGCCGGGGCTCGGCGGTCCACCACCAGCCCTCCGGCGCTCGGCCGAGCAGCGGCGACAGCCCCTTGCGACGCGCGACGGAGGGCGAGGAGATGTAGAGGACGCCATCGAGCGCTTCGCCCACCAGGTAGTGGGGCAGCGTCTGCACTTCCTCATGGGGATCGAGCGGCTTGTGGGGAACGGGCTGGCGCATGCGGTAGTCCTCGCGGTGGGACTTCACCGTAACGAGCGCGCCCTTTTCGCCGCATCGGACCGCCGGGGAGGGCGACCTTGTCCTGGTGGACGTGCGCCCCTCCCCGCTGGACATGTCTGGCTACTCGCGCTCCAGCACGAATTGAAACTTCTCCGCCGGCACCGGTCCGAACTGGAACAGGTAGATCTGATCGCCCGGTGCGGACGTGAAGGTCAGCGTGTGCGTGATGCCCCCGCAGATGAACCGCGCGGGTGCGAGCACCGACACCACGTCCGTCCCTCCCGCCGTGTCGTTGGTGACCTTCGTGTTCACTTCCTGGCTCAAGTAGAGCGTGACGTGCTCGGTGTTCTCCGGGTCGGAGATGAAGGCCGTGTAGCCCCCGAAGCCCGCCTCTCCCGAGCGCAGGGTGACTTCGTAGCGCGCGTGGCCGGTGTTCGTGTCGGGCGGGAAGTCGAAGGGCGTGCGGCCCGCGGTGACGACCTCCGGCGTGTTGACGAGCGTGTGCGTGCACGCGTGCTCCATCGCTGGATCTCGCTCGCCGGTCGTGAAGTCCAGCGCGCTGTCGCCCAGGCCCGAAGTGGTGGGTCCCAGCGCGCGTCCTGCCCCGTCCTTCAGCGCGGTCAGCTCCACGACGTAGTGCGTGGAGACCTCCAGCGGCCGGTTGCTCTCCTCGGTGCGCGGCACCGTGACGGTGAGCGTGCGCGCATCCCCGGACCAGCTTCCGGTGAGCACGCGGGGCGGCACCGTGGTGTCCGTGCGGTCGCGCAGTGTCACCTGGGCGAAGGTCGGGTCCATGGGCTCGCTGAACGTCAGCGAGAGCACCTTGCGGAAGGCGATGAGCGGCTTCTCACCGGAGGTGTCCAGGTACAGCTCCAGCGGGTAGACCTCCGTGGCACCTTCGGTGGGTTGAGAGGTGGTGACGGTGGCGGTGGAGGTCGGCTCGGTGCCTGCGTCGGCGCTGGTGCCCGCGTCGGACCCAGCGTCCGCCGAGGTGCCGGCGTCCGGCGTGACGGTGGGTTCTTCGTCATCACAGCCGGTCAGGGCGAGCGCGGCGCAGGCAGCGAACAGGAAGGCGGCGGAGGACAGACGCATCGGGGTGGATCCTTCAGGAGAGGGGCACGGAGGAAAGGCCCACGCCGGAGCACCCTTCCGAGGGGAGATGCTCCGGCGCGGGAGCAGACCGTGTTCAGGTCCGCGTCAGCGTGGGACGGGAGTTCAGCGCGCTAGCACTGCGACCCGTCGCAGTTGTCGTCGATGCCGTTGCCACAGATTTCAGCGGCGCCCGGGTTGACGCTGGCGCCCGAGCCCGGCGTGTCGTTGCAGTCAAAGCGCTGCGTCGTGTAGCCGGAGGGCGGCGTGCACGCGGTCAGGACGGAGGTGGTGTTGTTGCCGTACCCGTCGCCGTCCGCGTCCTGGTAGTAGCGGGTGCGCGTGTCGTTGAGGAACTCCGGCACCACCGTGATGGCATTGCCCGTCGCCGGGCCCGTCGCGACGATGTACGTCGTGCCCGCCGTCAGGTCGTACACGGACACGGACACGAGCGAGCAGCCGGAGGCCGACACGGCGTGCGTCAGCGCGGAGGCCACCGTGGCGCTGGTGCTGCCGTTGACGACGGTGATGGGCACGCTCTGCGTCCGGTAGAACGCGTAGGAGCCGGTCGTCGCCGGCACGTACGTCACCGAACCCTCCGCGCCGGACGGCAGCGCGAGGTCATAGGCCTTGTGCTTCGTGCTGATGGCGGGCGCGCTGGTGGTGCGCGTGGCGCTCGCCGTGATGGCCACGTGGTCCGTGGGGTTGCCAGCGTGGGCGCACGCATGCGTGGTGATGCCCGTGCCCAGCGACGTGCAGCCGGCCTCCAGCTCCTGCGAGTCCTGGGCCTCGAACGTGGACTCCGGCTCTTCCATCGGGCCGCAGGCCACCAGGCCGAGCGACAACAGCGCGCTCAGCGCGATGCGCTTCGTCTTCATCATGGGGGTGTTCCTTTCGGGATGCCGGGCGCGGGGTGCCATGCGGCTTCAAGCCGCCGGTGCGCCCGGTACTCTGAGTCATGCCGTAAAGGTAACTCAGTTGCAATAGTGTCCCGGGTGATTCCAGGCCCGGGTCACTGGAGGTGTTCGATGACGAGTCCGAGTTCGGTGAGCGCGGTGGGTCCGAAGGTGACGGTGTACTGGACCTTGTCGGTCAGCTCGTAGCCGACCATCTGCTTCAGGCCTTCACAGAAGGGACCGGTGGCCTGGGCGGCGACGGGCTCGATGACGCGCTCGCCTTCCTTCACGGTGACGGCGAGCTCCGGGGTGCTCAGGTAGAGGACGAAGTCACCAGTGGCCCACGCCTTGAAGTTGAACGTGCCCACGGACTGGCCGCCCTCCTGTCGCAACTTCACGGTGTAGTGCGTGTGGAAGTCGTCCACGCGCGGCTGCCGGTCGGGGGATGCGGTGACGGTGGAGAAGGGACCATTCGCGACGTGGAAGCAGGCGTGCTCGCCGTTGTCCCCGAAGTCGAAGCCCTCGCGCGGGACGTAGTCCGGGTCCGGCACGCACGACAGGCCCTGCTCGCTGGCCAGGGAGCCCCGGTCGCAGTGACACCAGTCGCCCTCCGGCTCCCGGTGGATGTGCCCGTTCGGCTTGCACGGGTCGGTCTGCTCCTGCGGCGTGCCGCCGTCGGGTCCGGCGTCGTCGCCTCCGCAGGCGGTCAACGCCGCGATGCTGCCGGCCAGGAGGAGGGCACGGAACGGGATGCGCATGGGAGGACTTCCTGGTTGGAGTCTGGATGTAGATGCAATTGAGATACAGAAGTTTTAGGATGTCGGGAAGGCCCGGCCGCGCGGAGGCGGTCCCGGGCCTTCTTTCAGACGCCCGTGGAGGGGTTACTCCTCGTGGCCTTCGTGTGCCGTCTCCTCGATGACGAGCAGGAAGGTGGCGGCCTGGGGGACGACGGCCGCGAAGTCCACGCGGTAGTCGATGCCACCCTCCAGGTCTGCGGTGACGGCGGTGCGCAGGGTGCCGCAGACCTCTTGCGGGACCTCGTAGCGGCACTCCAGGCCGACTTCCTCATTCGTGGCCGCGTTGACGATGCGGACGGCGCGGTGGCCGGAGGTGAGGAGGGCGAACTCGTTGGACTCCTCGGGCGTGAAGATGACGGAGCCCGCGTAGCCCAGCGTCCAGTTCTTGTAGGTGATGGCCGGGAGGGTGACGTTGTACGCGGTGTGCCCGACGCTCACGTCCACGAAGGACGGACCGCCGAGGGGCGCCGCGGTGACGGACTCGAAGGGGCCGTATTCGGCGTGGACGCAGGAGTGCTCGGCGACCTCCTCCAGCTCCTCCGTGTCCTGGCAGGCGGCGAGCAGCTCCGACTGCTGGGTGATGGGGGCTTCGGCTTGCGGCGTCCGCTCCTCGGTGGCGCCGCAACCGGCGAGGAGGAAGACCGCGCTGGCGGCGACGAGGGCATGGGTGGACAGGTGCTTCTTCATGGGGGGCTCCTTGGGATGGGTGCTGCGGGGTGTGAGGGCAGGGCTCAGGAGCGGTCCGGGCGCAGGACGAGCCACGGGACGCGCACCTCGCCCGAAGGCAGGTGTTCGGGCGGGAGCTGGAGGTGGGCGCTGTGCGCGCTGGGGGAGAGGCGGGCCGCGCGTTCCCAGGCGTCACGAAAGGACGCCTCGTCCGGGAAGGTGACGCGCGACACGCAGCCCGCGGCGTAGCAGTGGGCGGCTTCCGCCTGGACGGGCCGCACGTCCCGGCGGATGCGCTCGTGCCACGAATCCAGCGCGGCGCGAGCGTCCTGCGTCCACGGCTCCTCGCTGTCACCGGACGCCGTGAGTTCGGCGAGCACCGCGTCGCGGCGGGCCTGGGGGCTCGCATGGTCCGCGCGCAGGGCCTTCACCAGCCGCACGCGCGTGTCCGGCAGGGCGCGGCGTGCGCGGTCGCGCAGCTCCGGCTGGGGCGGCCCCTGGACCTTCAGCGCCGCGTCCAGGAATGCCTCCGGGGGAGGCTCCAGCTCAGCCCGGGATGCGGCGGGCGAGGCCTCCCGCACTGTCGCGGGCTGGACGACGGTCACGGGGCGTGGGGCGGGCTTCACGGGTGTCGGACGCGTGACGGCGGGGAGGGCAGGGACCGCGTCGGCGGAAACTTCCACGGGGCGCTGGAGCCAGCCGAGCGCCAGACACGACAGCACCACCCCTGTGCCTCCGACGCTCCAGACGATGCGGTTCATGGGTCCCCTCAGGGCGCACCGGTGGCGGTGCGCGAGCCGCCTCGCCTTCCAGCCAGGGGCCCGCAATAGATGCCATCAAGATCCATATGCAATCAAGTTGCATTTATGGGATGGCCTCCTGGGTAGGGAAGGGTCACGGGGTGGACGTGACCTCGTTTCCACAAAGGTTTGCTGTCCCTGGAGGCCGGGCTTGCGGAAGATGGGGTGCTGTCTTTCCCGCAGGCCCGAGGTGCCGTCGTATGAGAGGGTCGTCCTTCTTGTCGCGTGTGCTGATGTTGACCGTGCTGGTGCTCCCCGCGTTGTCGCAGGCGGCCTCCTACCTTCGGGTGGTGAGCTGGAACCTCCGCCACGAGGGATGGGCGGCCGAGCAGAGCTACCTGGAGGACGCGCAGCAGTTGTGGAACCAGTTCGGTTCGAGCAGCACGTCGAACAACGGCGTGGACCTGGTGTTCCTCCAGGAGGTGATGAACACGGCGGCGGCGCAGGCCGTCGCGCAGAACCTGACGCAGGTGTCGGGGGTGACGTGGACGGCGGCGGTGACGCCGCTCATCGGGCGTTCGTCCTACAAGGAGTCGTACGCGGTGCTGTACCGGGCGGACACGGTGTCGCTGCTGTCCTCCACGGTGTGGAACGACACGGGGGACCTGTTCGAGCGCGAGCCGCAGGTGGTGAAGGTGCGCCACGTGCCCACGGGCGCGGACTACACGTTCCTCAACTGGCACACGGTGTGGGGCGTGGCGGCGGACCGCAAGCTGGAGGCGCAGGCCATCGACGCGGTGTTCGCGTCCGTGCAGTCCGCGAGCGGCACCGACCAGGACGTCATCCTGGTGGGCGACCACAACATGGCCTGCACCCATGCCTCCTGGAGCGAGCTGAAGGCCGTGTCGCCCGCGGTGACGTGCAAGCTGGACACGCCCACGACGCTGAACTCGACCGGGGGCTTCGCCAACGCGTATGACCACTTCTGGGTGCAGGACACCTACGTGACGGAGTTCTCCAGCGCGGGCCGCGACTACATCGGGAACACGCAGGACTACGTCACCCGCTTGTCAGATCACGCGCCGGTGTGGCTGTCCCTGTACTCCAGCAGCGACACGGACTGACGCCGGATGCGCTGGAAGCAGGTCCTGTCCGGGGTGCTCCTGGGCGCGGTGCTCCTCGCCGCGTGGTGGGCGGCGCCCCGGAAGCCCGAACCGCTGGTGGCCCCGGTGCCGTCCGCGTCCGTGGAGGTCGCGGACGCGGGCGTGCGCGATGTCGTTCCTCCCGTGGAGACGCGGGAGGCGGCGGACGCGGGCTTGTGGTTGCGGGCGACGCTGGAGGGCGCGCATCCGTTCGTTGGAGAGGCGCGCGTGGGCGCGGCGTTCATCACCGACGAGGACCTGCGGTGGTGGAAGCAGGGGCAGGCGCGGGGGGGGCACGCGGGGCCTTCGCGACTGGAGGACCTGGCCAACGTGCGCGGATGGGTGACCGCGCCCGTCACTGCTTCCGCGCAGGGCGGTGTGCTGGGGCCGGTGGAGGTACATCCGGCGCCGCGCTACCAGTTGGTCGCGTTCGAGCCGGACGGGACGTTCTGGTGGGGGGACCACGTGCCGGCCTCGCCCCCGGAGTCAGGGACGCTGGACGCGGGCGTGCTGCGGGCGACGCGGCCCACGGGCGTGCGCGTGCGATTGACCGGTGCGAGGGATGAGGCGGGGACGTTCTCCGTGCGCATCGAGCGCGACGTGGATCCGGCGGACGCGGAGCGGGCCAGTGCCCTGCTGGTGGTGCTGCGGTTGGTGGCGCCGGAGTTGATGGTGGCGCTCCAGGACGGGCTGCCGGTGCCGCTCGTGAAGGATGGCGACACGGTGCTGGCGCCGCTGCCTCCGGACCGGGCGGTGCGCTTGTGGCTGCGCGCGCCGTCGGGGAGGGAAGGGGGGCCGGTGGAGGTGCCGCTGCGCGAGGGCACCGTGGGCACGGTGACGCTGGATGTGGCGCGGCTGTTCCCCGAAGGCGTGGGCCGCGCGGTCACCCTGCGGGGTCGGGTGCTGCTGGGCCAGACGTCACGGCCCGCGGGGCCGGCGGTGTTGCGCACGGAGGAGGGCCGGGAGGTGGCGGTGGACGCGGAGGGGCGCTTCACGGTGCCGGACGTGCCGGCCTGGCGTGCATCGCGCTTCACGGTGTGGCGGGAGGAAGCGGAGTCGGGGCGGCCGGTGGCGCCGTCGCATTCGGAGTTCACCTTCACGCCCACGGCGGAGATGGCCGGGACGGTGGAGGTGGTGTGGCGCATGCCGGTGTACCGGTGGCTGGTGTTGCGGATGGATGGCTTCACGCGAGCGCAGCTTCAAGCGCAGGCGCAGATCCCCTATCCGGTGTACCTGCTCCAGCGTCGGGATGCCCGAGGCGCCTGGAGCGATGTGCCCACGCAGGAGTTCATCCCCGAGAAGGACGACGTCGCGGTGTCCCTGTTGGAGCCCGGCGCATACCGGGTGCTGACCGCGTCCTCACCGTATGCGCTGCGCCCGAGCACGGAGGCGCGTGCGGGCGCGGACGACGCGGACGTCGAGGTGAAACTCACGGCGGAAGAGACCCCGGCCCCTTCCTGCGAGGTGCGCGTCACGCACGAAGGGCGTCCCGTGGTCGGGGCGCTCGTGACGGCGGGTGGTGGAGA
Source organism: Corallococcus sp. CA047B (assembly GCF_003612065.1). Lineage (NCBI taxonomy): Bacteria > Pseudomonadati > Myxococcota > Myxococcia > Myxococcales > Myxococcaceae > Corallococcus > Corallococcus sp. CA047B. The sequence continues at coordinate 36,395 of NZ_RAWD01000027.1, read as the reverse complement.
CCGCTCGATGCCGCCCGTGCGCGGAGAGACCCGCACGGATGGACGGTGGCCCCTGGGGCCGGTGCGCTCCGACCTGCTCCCGGTGGAGGTGCAGGCGGAGGGCCTTCCGGCCTGGGAGGGCGACGGTGTGGAGGCGTGCCGTCGCTCGGGCGTCATCGAGGTGAAGCTGTAGGCCCGAGGGCCGTGGTCAGGCGGCGGAGGCCGTTAGAACCTCGTCGGCGACGAGGGGCGGCGTGGTGCCGTCCTCTTCCTCTTCTTCGGAGGCGCGCGCCTGGGCGCCGAGCGCTTCGACCCACAGCTCCAGGACGTCCATCAAGGCGCTGCGCGTCTCGCCCTGAAGCGGGGCCAGCAGCCGCGCCATGCGCTCCTGCACCAGCGCATCCGTCTCCTCCGCGACCGCGCGGCCCGCGTCGGTGAGGCGCACGCGCACGCGCCGGCGGTCATGCCGCACCGAACGTTCGCGGCGCACGAGTCCCCCCTCTTCCAGACGGTCCACCAGCCGGCTCAAGCGGGGCATGGCGAGTCCCCCCAGGCGATGGGCCAGCTCGCCCACCGGCAGCAGACACTCCGCGCGCAGCCACCACAGGGCCTGGAGCTCCAAGGGCTCCCAGCGAGGATGTGGCAGGGACGCCAGGGGGCTGGCCAGGGCGCCGCAACGGGCCGCGTCGACAAGGAGGTTCCGCCAGCGCGCCACCTGCACACGCACATCCACCGAGAGCTCCGTCGTCATCCACCCCTCCATCCCGAGGATGGGCCAGCATCCGGCCACGCCAGTCCCGCCCTGGGGTTTTCGCGGGCTTTGGCCCGCATGAGACTCAACGTGGATACGTGACGGACATATCGGTCGGGTCGGACACGGTGATTTTCAGTTCGTGAAAGGGCCCGGGGCGCTCCATTCCTCCTCGGGGGGTGAAAAGGGGCGATGTGGTTGCCCGTAATTTGCCCATGCCCTGCCCACGGTAGTCAGTGGTGCCGAGTTGGAGGAGGCGAGTTGCAGACCAAGGTGGTGGGAATACGGTTCGTTCGCCCTGGGTAGGTCCGCTAGGGGCCCCCTTGGGGAATGCTTCCAGCAAAGGGGGTTGGCGATGTTCGAGCAGTTCAAGCCACTCAACCGCAGCCTCGGGATGCTCCTCAAAGAAGTGGAGAGAGCGCATGGAACTCAATCGCTGATCTTCAACAGCGTGGAGAACGCTGTGCGGGACTTCCCTACGCAGCGAACAATCTGGGCAGCGTACGAGGGAAGGAAGCCGTTTTGACGAGGGCAACTCCACTGTTCTGGCCCCTCTCTACAGGGCGCAGGAGACCATGCGTCGGTGAGGTGCTCCGCGCTGGTGTGTCCATCTCTGGTCCAAAAGCACTCTCTTCAGGAACTACAACTGGAATTCAAATGGCACGGTCTGAACCGCTGTCGGAAGAGCAGCGCGAGTCCGCGCTGAAGGACATTCAGGGGCCAGACCGCAGTGTCATCGTTCCAGCGGCCAAGGCCCTGTCGGCGGATAAGTCGACCACATCGAGACTGCTCGAGTTGCTGGATGTGGCGAGTCATGTGGATGCAAGGCATGGGATTCTCTATGCGCTCTCGTGGCACGCCGATCTCAGGACGTGGGACCTCATGGTCCGCATCCTCGCGGACCCGCGGGAGGCACCCAAGGTACGGGGACAGGCCGCGGAGGGCCTGTCCTACATGTTCCATGAAGTGAAGATGGATTCGAGGGAGGCTGAGGTCGCGGTTGAAGCGTTGCTCATGGCCCTGAAGGACCCCTCCCCCGAGGTTCGCTACTGTGCTGTCAATACGCTTGGCGCGACCGGGCATCTCCCGCTCGTTCCGGTGCTGAAGGAGATGTTGGCGGATCAGACCCCGGCGCCGGGGTGGGTCGGCACCGTGGGCGAGGAGGCGTCCAGGGCACTTGATTGGATTGAGAGGGCGCACTTGCAGCGCCTCAAGGACGGGCTCTGACGTCCTTGGCGCGACGTCGGGATGTAACGCCGCGCCCGGGGCTCAGTCCCCGCTCGCCGCCCTGCGCTTCGCGGTCCGCGCCTTGGCGTGCGCCTTGTCGAAGCCTTCGTAGAAGCGCACGGCCTGCTCGCCCACCATCTGGATGTGCTGGTTGTTGAGGTACGCGGTGATGGGCGCGGCGACCAGCGGCATGGCCCGGCCCAGCGTGTTCATGCCGCCCTTGGCGAGCAGCAGCGCGGCCAGCTTCCCCAGCACCTTGGGTCCGGAGCGGTGCAGCGGCCCCAGCCCGTTCGCGTAGCCGAACAGGTCCAGCAGCTCTCCGCGCGCGCGGTCCGTCTTGAGGTTCGCCTTGTAGAGCGTGGCCAGGTCGGTGAGCAGGATGATCTGCAGGTAGGCCATGAACACCAGGTCCGCCGGCAGGGAGATGAGGCCGAACACGCCGCTCACCCCGCCCACCATGCTGGCCAGGCTCTTCTTCTCATCCACCAGCCGCTGCGCCAGCTCCTTGGTGCTCGCGGACGGGTAGCGCTTCTCCAGCGCCGCCACGCGCACCTTGGCCCGCCCCACCTCCTGCTGGATGAGGTCCGACAGGCGCATCGCGCCCAGCTTCTTCAGCTCCGCGGGGGTGAGCTTCTTCATGAAGCCCAGCCGCTCCGTCACGCCGTCGTAGAAGGCCATGTCCTCCTCCTTGGGCCGCGCTCGCGGCCCGTCGTCTAGTAACCCCGCTCGGCCAGGTACAGGTCCACCAGCGCGCCTTCCTCGTACCAGGCGTGCCGCATCTCCGACTGGAACCAGCGCGAGTCCGGCCGCGCCTGGCGGATCTCCACCTTCACCCGGTCGGGCCCCGTGTCGATGACCGACGCGCGCGCCTTGCACGCCGCGCCCGGCTCCTCGCCGAAGCCTCCCTCCAGGCACACCTCGTCGCCCACCGACAGGCGCCGCGTGTACTCACTGGCCAGGTAGAGCGCGTCGTCACACCCGCTGCGCACGGAGGCCTTGCCCAGCGCGACGCAGCGGTTCTTCTGGGGCGCGGGGAAGACCGGCACGTTCGAGGACATCGCGTCCTCGTCGTTGGGGTCCTTCTGGTAGCCCACCGACCTGCAGCCCGCACCCACGCACGCCAGGGCCAGCAGGCCCGCCCACGTCCACCTCATCGCGCCACCACCTCCGGGACGGGGGGATGCCCGCGCCCCTACGCCTACAGGAAAGGGCGGGGAGCATGGCAGACGGGGCGGAGGCCGGCAAAAGGAGCCGGCCCCGGGTCCGTCCTCAGGCGATACGGCGCGCGGGTCCGGGGATTTCCTCGGTGATGCCGGGAACCGCCCGGTTCTTGCCGTCCACGAACACCACCGTGGGCTTCCAGTTGGCCAGCTCCGCCTCCTCGACCTCCGCGAAGGTGGCCAGGATGACCAGGTCGCCCGGCTGGTTGAGGTGCGCGGCGGCGCCGTTGATGCAGATGACGCCGCTGCCGGACTCACCCTCCAGGGCGTACGTCTCCAGGCGGGTGCCGCGCGTGACGTTCCACACCGCGACCTTCTCGAACGGGAGGATGTCCGCGGCCTGGAGCAGGTCCCGGTCAATGGTCACCGAACCCTCATAGTCGAGGTCGGCCTGGGTCACCGTCGCGCGGTGGATCTTGGACTTGAAGAGGATGCGGCGCATGGCGGGGGGCCCTCTGGAGCGGGGCAACCGTAACGGCTCCCAGGGCCGGGGACAACATCCCCGGTGTCCCGCGCACCGCCTGCTCCCCTGGAAGCCCCCCGCCCGCGAAGGGGAAGGCCCCCAGGGAACGGGTGCCTGCCTACTTCTTGGTGAAGTTGACGAGCTGGCTCAGGTTCAGCGGTACGGACTGAGCGTCCGACGTCAGGTTGCCCGTCATGCTCACCTGCGCGTTGCCGCCCGAGCGCAGGGCCATGGCCGCCGACGCCGCGCTCGCGAAGTTGATGGTCAGGGGCAGCGTCACCTGCTTGGTCCCGCTGCCATCCAGCATGCCCAGGTTGCCCGTGGACAGGGTGCCCACGTTGGCGCCCGCCACCTTGAGGGCGCCGGTGATGCCCGCCACCGGCAGGGGGAAGCTGTTGCGGTTGGTGATGGCCAGGGGGAACTCCACCGTGGCCCCACTCAGCGTGATGTTGGTGATGCGCGGGGACTGGAACTGCACCTGGGGAATCTTGGGCACGGGGAACGTGCCCTCCTTCTCCAGCGGGAACTTCAGCACGCCCAGCGGCGTCTGGATGCCCAGCGTGCCCTGGGCCTTGAAGGCCGCCGCGTCCTTGTTGAGGAACGTGGTCACCACCGGCGCGATGTCCGCGAACTTCACGTTGGCCGGGAACACCAGCTCGCTCTTGCCGTTGGACTTGAGGTTCATGCCGTTCTTCGGCTTGCCCGCCACCAGCTGCTTGCCCTCCACGAAGAAGGCGTAGTCCACCGACGCCAGCTTCAGGCCCAGGCTGTTGGGGTTGTCCACCTCGTACACCAGGTCCACCGTGGCATCCGACAGCGACGCATTCGCCAGCCGCGCCGTCTTGAACTTCATCGTGGGCTTCTTGAAGGCGCCGTTGAGCAGGCTCTGGAGCGCGGCGCAGCCGCTGAGCATGGTGATGGACAGGGCGAACAAAACCAGGAACGCGCGATTCTTCATGGGCATGGGCGTAGCAGAGGACGCACCCTGGCCGCGCGGGATTCAATCGCGTTCAGGACCGGGCCTTCGGCGCGAGGGTGCACCTTCCGCACACCAATGGTATGCGGCCAGGGACTCCCCCGCGCCCGGAGGTTGGCCCGCCGTGACAGGTGGCATCTTCTCTCACCCCCTCGCCACCTCTCCGGGAGCGCCCGCCGGGCCCCCGCGTGGACCGTGGGCGCCGCTCGCGCTGACGGTGCTGCTGACGCTGGCCGCCTGCTCCCGTCCCTCCAGCGGGGCCCCCACGGAGGCCCCGGGAGCCACTGGCTCGGCCTCTGGCGCGGTGCGGCGCATGGCCATGAAGCCGTGCCGCCTGGACGGCGTGGCGGCGCAGACGCTGTGCGGCACGCTGGAGGTCTTCGAGGACCGGGCCGCCGCGAAGGGGCGGAAGATTTCCCTGCGCGTGGTGGTGGTGCCCGCGCTCGCGTCGCAGCCGAAGGAGGATCCGCTGGTCTTCCTGGCCGGTGGGCCCGGACAGGCGGCCTCACGCACGCGCATCCTTCCCGCGCTGGAGCGGATCCGCCGTCAGCGCGACATCATCTTCGTGGACCAGCGCGGCACGGGGGACTCGCACCCGCTGGACTGCGACGCGCTCAATCCCTCGCGCGTGTCGCTGGCGGAGCGCTTCGCGGACCGCGAGGACGCGGACGTGCTGCCTCAGTGCCGCAAGGGCTGGGACGCGGACGAGCGGCTCTACACCACGTCCATCGCGATGGACGACCTGGACGACGTGCGCGAGGCGCTGGGCTACGCGAAGGTGAACCTGTGGGGCATCTCCTACGGGACGCGCGCGGCGCTGGTGTACATGCGCCAGCACCCGGACCGCGTGCGCACCGCCATCCTGGATGGTGTCGCCCCCATGGGGCAGTACCTGCCGCTGTACGCCGCGCGCGACGGGCAGCGCGCCCTGGACCTGCTGCTGGAGGCGTGCACGAAGGACACCGTCTGCGCGACGGCGTACCCGGACCTGAGAGCGCGCACGGAGGCGCTGCTCGCGAAGCTGGACGCCGCCCCCGCGAAGGTGCGCCTGCCCCATCCGCGCACGGGCGTGGCGGAGGACTTCGTGCTCACCCGGCGCGTCTTCACGGCGGAGCTGTTCGCGCTGCTCTACAGCCCGGACGTCGCGTCGCTGGTTCCGCTGATGCTGGACCGCGCGTCGAAGGACGACTGGACGACCTTCGTCGCGCTGTCGCTGGGCCTCACGGATGAAGTGGCGCGCACCACCAGCCGGGGCATGTTCCTGGCGGTGGTGTGCGCGGAGGACGCGCCCTTCTTCACGGCGGAGGACGCCGAGCGCGAGGCGAAGGGCACCTGGTTCGGCTCGCGCATGGCGCTGGATGTGAAGAAGGCGTGCGCGCAGTGGCCTTCCTCCACCGTGCCGAAGAGCTTCCGCGAGCCGGTGGTGTCGGACATCCCCACGCTGCTGCTGTCGGGCGAGCTGGATCCGGTGACGCCGCCGCCCTGGGGTGAAGAGGCGAAGCGGACGCTGTCGCACAGCCTGCACGTGGTGGTGCCGGGGCTGGGACACAACACGGTGGGCGCGGACTGCGCGCGCTCGCTGATGGCGGAGGTGCTCACGCGCGGCAGCGTGGAGGGCCTCACGCCCGACTGTGGAAAGGGCCTGAAGCGCCCGCCCTTCTTCACCTCCTTCGCCGGCCCCGTGCCGTAGGTCAGGAAGTCCGTGCGCCCATGATTGAAGCCAGGAACCTGCACAAGCAGTTCGGCAAGGTGACGGCGGTGGAGGACGTGACGTTCACCGCGGAGGACGGCGTCATCACCGGCCTGCTGGGCCCCAACGGCGCTGGCAAGACGACGACGCTGCGCATGCTCTACACGCTCATCCGCCCCGACAGTGGCACCGCCACCGTGGACGGCGTGGACGTGGCGAAGGATCCGGAGAAGGCCCGGCGCGCGCTGGGCGTGCTGCCGGATGCGCGCGGCCTCTACCCGCGCCTCACCGCGCGCGAGCACGCCCGGTACTTCGGGGAGCTGCATGGGCTGTCCGGTGCCGCGTTGGATGCGCGCGTGGAGGAGCTGGTGGAGCTGCTGGACATGAAGGACATCGCGGACCGGCGCACGGAGGGCTTCAGCCAGGGCGAGCGCGTGAAGGTGGCGCTGGCGCGCGCGCTGGTGCACGGGCCCCGCAACGTGCTCTTGGACGAGCCCACCAACGGGCTGGACGTGATGGCCACGCGGTCGGTGCGCACGCTGTTGCGCAAGCTCAAGGCGCAGGGCTGCTGCGTGGTGTTCTCCAGCCACGTGATGCAGGAGGTGGCCGCGCTGTGCGACCGCATCGTGGTGGTGGCGCGGGGGCGGGTGGTGGCGGACGGGACGGCGGACGCGCTGCGCGCGAGCACCGGCAAGGACAGCCTGGAGGAAGCCTTCGTGAGCGTGATTGGCAGCGAGCAGGGGTTGCGCGAATGAGGCGGCTGGTCGGGACGGTGCTGCGCAAGGAAGTTCACGACCACCTGCGCGACCGGCGCACGCTGGGCTCCGCGCTGATGTTTCCGTTGCTGGGCCCGCTCGTGTTCCTGGTGATGTTCAACGTGATGGCCTCCTGGTACCGGCAGGACCGGCCGCTGGAGATGCCGGTGGTGGGCCGCGAGCACGCGCCCAGCCTGATGGCCTTCCTGGAGCGCTACGGCGCGAAGCTTTCGGAAGCGCCCACGGACTACGAGGCGCTGGTGCAGGCCGGCAAGCTGGACCTGGTGCTGGTGGTGCCGGACGACTACGCGCAGGACTTCGCCGAAGGGCACACCGCCGCGGTGCGGCTGGTGGTGGACAGCTCGCGCAACAAGGCGCGCCAGTCGGTGCAGCGCGCGCAGCGGATGCTGGCGGTGTATTCGCAGCAGACGGGCAGTCAGCGCCTGTTCGCGCGCGGCGTGGCGCCGGAGCTGGCGGTGCCCGTGCGCGTGGACGAGCTGGACCTGTCCACCCCGGAGAAGACCGCGGCCACGGTGCTCACCACCATCCCGCTGTTCCTGGTGATGGCAGCGTTCGCGGGCGGCATGCAGCTGGCCAGCGACACCATGGCGGGGGAGCGCGAGCGCGGCTCGCTGGAGCCCCTGCTGCTCAACCCCGCCCCGCGCGGCGCGGTGGTGGCGGGCAAGTGGCTGGCCACGTGCGCGATGGCGGCCACGGGCGTGATGTTGTGTCTCTTGGGATACTTCCTGGTGGTGAAGCGCGTGCCGCTGGAGGACCTGGGTGTGCGGGCCCGGTTCGACGCGCAGGCCGCGCTGGGGATGCTGGCGGCGGTGCTGCCGCTGGTGCTCGCCGCGTCCGCGGTGCAGATGTGGGTGTCCACGTACGCACGGTCCTTCAAGGAAGCGCAGACGTACCTGTCGCTCCTGATGGTGCTGCCCACGCTGCCGGGGATGCTGCTGGCCCTGTCGCCCATCCAGACGCAGACGTGGATGTTCGCGGTGCCGGTGCTGGGGCAGGAGATGCTCGCCGCGGAGGTGATGCGCGGTGAAACATTGGGGCCGGTGCCCTTCCTGCTCGCGCTCCTGTCGTGCCTGGTGGTGGCGGCGCTGGCCCTGCGCTTCACCACGCGGCTGTTGTCCCAGGAGCGCATCATCTTCGGCAGGAGCTAGCAGGCAGGCGGGTGGCGGCAGGCCGCCGCCGCGAGTGTCGCCAGGGCGCCGGTTGTCCTTCCGGAGCGCGTGACAGGCGCGGCGAAGTGCCGTCCAATGACCCGTGATGACGCCCGAGCGAGAAGTCGATGCCCTCCTGCCCCTCGCCCCGACTTCGGTGGCCTCCTCGCAAGGGGAGCCTCGGTTCGGGACGTACCAGGGTGAACTGCCCGAAGTGGACCTGCCCCGCCTGCTGGGGAAGTGGGCCCCGGGGCGCACCACGCGCCTGCTCAAGCGCAAGCGCTGGCACTACACCTTCGTCGCCACGCAGGAGGTGGCGGCGCTCTTCGCGGTGGTGGACCTGGGCTACACGGCCAACGCCTTCGCGGTGGCGGTGGACCTGCAGGAGAAGAAGCCCCTGTGCGACGTGAGCTTCCTGGGCGTGCCCGGGCCGCTCGCGGAGGTGAGCGACCGTCCGGGCGCGGGCCTGACGGCGGCGTTCCGCACGCTGGGCGGCAAGATGTCCGTCAAGCGCGGTGAAGCCGACGAGCGCTATCAGGTGGAGGTCGACGTCAGCCGCATGCGCACGCAGTCGCTCCAGACCTTCCAGTGGAAGGGCGAGCTGCTGGTGGCGGGCGGCCCTCCGGCGCTCACCGTCATCGCGCCGGTGGCGGGCGACGGGCTGGTGAACGTCACCCAGAAGCGCAGTGGCCTGTTGGCCTTCGGCAGCCTGGAGGCGGGCGGCAAGCGCTTCCGGTTGGATGGCGGCGTGGGCGGCATGGACTACACGCAGGGCTATCTGGCGCGGCACACCGCCTGGAGATGGGCCTTCGCGGCGGGCCGGCTGCCGGACGGCACGCCCGTGGGCATCAACCTGGTGGAGGGCTTCAACGAGGGCGCCACCGAGGCCAACGAGAACGCCATCTGGCTGGGAGACAAGCTCTACCCGGTGGGCCGCGCGCGCTTCGAATACAACGCGAAGGAGCTGCTCGACCCCTGGCGCATGACGACGGACGACGGCGCGGTGGACCTGCGCTTCAAGCCCATCTACGTGCACCGCGAGGAGCGCAACCTGCGCCTCATCGTGAGCCACTTCGCCCAGCCCGTGGGCTTCTTCGAGGGCACGGTGCGCGTGGGCGGCCGTGAGCTGGCGCTGTCCAACGTCCCGGGCGTCAGTGAGGACCAGGACATGCTCTGGTAGGTGCGGCCGTGGGGTGACGCGGATCCGGTGGCGCAGGACTTCCGCGCGGCCTTCGGCCTGGGGACGGATGACAAGAGCATCGGGCTGCTCGACATCGACGGGGTGAACATGGTGGCCATCCAGGCGCTGGCGCGGCGCACGCAGGAGCTGCATGCGAAGAGCGCGGAGGTGGACACGCTCAAGGCGGAGATGGCGGAGCTGAAGCGCAGCCTGTCCCGGCTGGAAGCGGTCGTGCATGCGCGCGGCGCGAAGCCCTGACCCCGTCGCCATGATTCAGGGAAGCACCAGGGGCGCGGTGTAGGCTTTCGCGCTCCTGTTCGCCTTCGAGGAGGACTCCGCGCCATGTCCTGCCCGCACTGTGGTCAGCCGCTGCCTGAAGACCCGCCGTCGCGGACGTGTCCGCACTGTGGTCGGACCGTGACGCGGGCCGGGGACGCGCCGGAGTCGCCGGTGATGGATGACGTGGCCCAGAAGGCGCAGCGGGCCGTGGACTCGGCGGGCCGCGCGGTGCAGGGCGTGCTGGACGACCCCCGGCTGCGCGAGCGACTGCCCGGGGGCTCGCTGCCGCTGCTTGGCGCGGGGCTGGTGTCGGCCGCGGTGTTGGTGCCGGTGCTGCCCTTTGTCGGCGGGGGCCTGGACCTGCCGTGGGCGGCGTTGATGCTGGTGGCGGCCGGGATGCTGGGCGCGCGCGAGTGGAGCGCCGCGGGCAGGCCGCTGCCGGACGCGCTCAAGCCGGTGGTCGGGTGGGCCGCGCATCCGGCGTTCCTGCCGATGTTCACCGCGCTCACCGTGACGCAGGCGTTCCTGTCACTGGGGTTGGGCGTGGCCGCCCTCTTGTGGGTGCTGGCGGCGCTGGTGGTGGGCTCCGTGCAGTGGCGCTCGTTCCGGGCGTCATCCGCGGCGCAGGAGGAGCTGCCCCGGCGTCCGGCGGAGGTGCGGCTGAAGCGGTGGGTGTTCGCGGGCGTGGCCGCGTGCGCGCTGGGCCTGCTGCTGCCGTGGAGCGCGTGGTCCGGTTCGCTGGTGCCCACGGCCTATCTGCAGCGCGAGCGCACCATCACGATTGACGACAACTTCGGTCGGGAGATCCACGACGACCCTCAATGGAAGTTCAACACGCTGGTGTTCCCCTCCACGCGCGGAGGCGCGAGCGGTCGGGGCCGGATGGGCGCGACGGGCGTGGTGCTGGGGTTGCTGGCGCTGGGCGTGCTGGCGTCGGTGCGGCGTGCGCGTCAGGCGGTGCCCACGGGGGTGGCGCCGGTGCTCGCCGGGCTCATCACCTTCTGGGCGTTGACGGGCCTGTCGGCGAGGCCCGGGCCGTGGCTGTTCCTCTTGGGCATCCTCGCGGTGGACGTGGCCGTGGCGCGCGAGTGGCTGGGGCACCGGGGCGCGGTGGGACGGCCTCCGGAGCCCCCCGAGCCTCGGGCGTCAGCGTGACGGGGCCGCGCGGGCCTGGACGATGGCGCGGAAGGAGCGGCCGTGCAGCTCCTCCAGCGTCAGGCCGGTGGCGCGGACCTCTTCCTCGGTGAGGGCGCCGCACGCGAGGCCGCGCAGGAAGAAGTTGAGCAGGCCCTGGCCGGTGGCGGCGTCGTCGAACACGCCTCCGAGCATCGTGGCCTGGGCGGCCTTGTCCACGAACGCCTTGAGGCGCTGGGACGACGGCTCCAGGCCCTCCAGGAAGAAGGCGTAGACGGCGGCGTAGCGCACGGGAATCTGGGCGGGGTGCAGGTCCCAGCCCTGGTAGTACGCGCGCTCCAGCGAGTGGCGCGTGTTGCGGTAGGCCAGCTGCCACGCGCGGTGCACGGCGTCGGTGTTCTCGCGCTGCTGGGTGGGCAGCAGCGGGGTGTCGCCCTGCTTGCGGTGCGGGCCCACGGGCATGACGGTGGTGGCGCCGTCGGACAGGCGCACGCCGGTGCCGGCGAGGAGCACCTGCACGGTGTCGCGCAGGAAGTCACAGGCGGGGTGGAGCATGCCCTGCACGTGCGCGCTGACGTTGAGGGCGGCGGTGTAGTCGTAGGCGCCCAGGTGCACGTGGGAGCAGCGGCCCTCGCCAGCCTCCACGAGGGAGAGCAGATGGGGCCGGCCGCGGGAGTCGAAGAGGGCCTGGGGGGTCTCCACCATCAGCTCCAGCATCAGCGCGCCGGAGGGCAGGCCGTGAGCGGACTCCAGCTCCGACAGCAGGTGTGCCAGGGCGGTCACCTGTTCGGGCACGGTGACCTTGGGCAGTGTGACGACGAAGGACGGTGGGAGCCTGCCGCCGGTGTGCTCCAGCAGGGCGGTGACGAAGAGGTCCAGGGTGCGGGAGGAGCGGGCGTACAGCTCCTCGGTGAAGGACTTCACGCGGATGCCGATGAACGGGGGCAGGGTGCCCTGCTCCAGGCCGCGAGCGACCTCCTGCGCGGCGGAGAGCGCGTGGGCGTCCTCCTCGGCGTCGGGGCGGTGGCCGTAGCCGTCCTCGAAGTCCAGGCGGAAGTCCTCCACGGGCTCGCGCTCCAGCTTGTCCACGACGCGGGCGTAGACGCGCTGGGCGAAGCCGCCGCGCTGGGGCAGGCCCAGACCATGGGCGAGGTGCGCGCCGTCGGGCGCGTGGTCGCGCAGGGACGCGAGGGCGAGGTCGCCCATCTTCCGCGCCGTGTTGGCACGGAAGAGGTGGGCGCCGCCGTACACGGTGTGCACCGGCTGTCGCTGCGAGGATTCGCCCGGGTACACGCGGGCGAACGCCGTGTTGGCGCGGCGCAGGGCCTCGCGGGAGGCGGCGGAGCGTTCGGGCGTGAGCGTGGTCTTCATGGGCTGCCGGATATCATCACGGCCGCCGCTTCAGCCACGCGGAGACCTCCGGGGCCACGCGCTCGCGCAGCGCCACGTCCTGCGTCAGCCGCTCCAGCGTCTGCGCCGTGGCCTGCTGCGCCTCAGGGACCGGGTTCGCCTGGAGCAGGGCCTTCACCTGCTCCAGGTGATCGCGCGTGCGCAAGAGGCCCAGGCCTTCCACCACCCGGCGCAGCAGCATGGGCGCCGCGCCCGTGCGCGCGACCAGGTCCTTCCAGCGCGCCTGCAACTGCCGCCACCACGCGTCGCGCCCGGTGCGGTTGCCCAACAGGCCCGTCGCGAAGCTCGCCACGTCCTGCGTCTTCACCGTCTCCGAGAACAACAGCGCCTGCGCCCGCTCCGTCAGCTTCGGATCCTCGAAGGACGTGAGCGCCATCAGGTAGCGACGCTGCGTCGCCGGATCCGGCTCCGTCGGCATCCGCTTGAGCAGCTCGTCGAACAGCGCCGCGTCCCCCGCCCGCGCCACCATGCCCACCGCCGTGTCCAGCAGGTTCGCGTCCAGCGCCGCCTTGTCCCCCTGGAGCATCTTCGCCACCAGCGGCCGTGCCTCCGCCAGCGTCTCCGGGCTGCGCGCCAGCCCACCCACCGCGCGCACCAGCGCCGCCCGGCGCAGCCGCACCCGGTCCTCTTCTCCCTTCAAGGACTGCCAGCCCAGCTTCTTCAGCCCGCCGCCGAGCAGCGACTCCACCCACCGGCGGAAGCGCTCCTGGTCCTCGCCCTCCGTCAGCCGGTTCTCGATGTACCCGAGCCGCCCGACGAGCTCGTCCAGCACCGCCTCGTCCTCCTCGTCGCCGAAGCGCCCCGCCAGGTCCAGCAGGTCCGCCACCGGCGCCTGCCCCGCGCGCACCAGCGCCCAGGTGTCCGCCAGGAGCGAGATGCGCTCCGACGGCGCCAGCGTCCCCAGGTTCGCCGCCAGCCTGTCCAGCGCCGGCTTCTCGTACGCCACCCGGTAGAAGCCCGTGGAGCCGCCGTTGGCGCACAGCCACTTCACCTCGCCCGTGCCGTCCAGCGTCACCGTCGTGCGCGCGTCGCGGAACAGCACGCGCTGCTCACGCACCCCGGCGCCGTCCTCGAAGCGCAGCACCATGGGCACCGGCCACGTCTCCGGGCTCTTCACCCCCGGCTCCGAATAGAAGCGCCGCTGCGTCAGCTCCACCTTGCGCCCCTCCACCTTCACCGACACCAGCGGGAAGCCGCTCTGGCCAATCCACGCCGTGGCCAGCTCCGACACCGGCTGCTTCGCCGCCTCGCCCAGCGCGTTCCACAGGTCGTCCTTCACCGCGTTCGCACGCGCGTGCTTGCGCATGTACAGCCGGATGCCTTCGCGGAAGGGTCCCTCGCCCAGGAACCCCTCAATCATCCGCAGCACCGCGCCGCCCTTCTCATACGTGATGGCGTCGAAGCTCTCACCCGCCTCGCCCGCGTTGCGCACCTCACCGTGGATGGGGTGCGTGGACTTGAGCGCGTCCAGCGCCAGGGCGCTCGCCCGGTGCGCGTCGAAGTCCAGCCACATGCGCCATTCCGGCCGCCACTGGTCCACAATCTTGAACGCCATCCACGTCGCGAACGCCTCGTTGAGCCAGAGGTCGTCCCACCACACCATCGTCACCCAGTTGCCGAACCACTGGTGCGCCAGCTCGTGCGTCACCACCTCCGCCACCCGCTTCTGCACCGACAGGGGCGCGGTGGCCGGATCCAACAGCAGCGCCACCTCCCGGTAGGTGATGAGGCCGGCGTTCTCCATCGCGCCCGCCTCGAAGTCCGGGATGCCCACCTGGTCCACCTTGCCAAAGGCATACGGCAGCCCGAAGTACTCCTGCAGCCGGGGCAATACTTGAAGGGCCGCGTCCTGACCGAACTTCGCCAGGTGCGCCTTCTCCTTCAGCGCCCAGGTGCGCACCGCCACGCCTTCGGCCTTCTCCTCGGGCGTGCCGACGAGCGGGCCCACCACCAGCGCGATGAGGTAGCTGCTGAGCAGCTCCGTCTCCTGGAACGTCACCTTGCGCAGCGCACCGTCCGCCTCGTCCTTCACCACCTTGCCGTTGCCCAGCACCGTGTGGCCCGGGGGCACGCGCACCGTGAGCGCCCAGTGGGCCTTGAAGGCGGGCTCGTCGAAACAGGGGAACAGGCGCCGGGCGTCCGCGGCCTCGAACTGCGTCGCGGCCACCGCACCCGCCGCGTACAGGCCGCGCAACCCGTCGGAGAAGTGCCCCGTCCACAGCACGTCCAGCGTGGCGGCGCCCGCGGGCAGGGGCGCATCGAAGGTGAACACCACCGTCTCGCTCACCGGCATCACGCGCGCGGACGCGGGCTTGCGCGTGTCATTGCCAGAGCGGAAGGTGACCTCGCCCAGCTCCAGTGCGTTGGCGTGGAGGATGATCTCCGTCGTGGGCTGGGACAGCTCCAGCTCCACGCGCTCTTCGCCCGTGAACGCGCGGCCCTCCAGGTCCAGGGTCACCGTCGCCGTGTAGCGGCGCGGACGGAGGGTGGTGGGCAGGCGGAAGTTCTTGTCGTCGGTGGGATGCGCCATAGGGGCGCGAATCTAGCGCCGGCCGCGCCTTGTGCTCGTGCTCCATTTCCCAGTGTCCGCCGCTTCACGGCGATCCGGCCCGGGCGCCGGGGGGCAAGAGCTGCCGGAACAGGCTCGACTCCCGCTGGAAGAATCCCACCGCGTCCACCCGGGGCCGCAGCGTGGCCGGTGCCCGGAGCGGCACCTCCGTGACGGCGTCGCTCTGGCGGTAGAGCCGCTGCTCGGCCGGGGACAGCCGCGGGTCGCAGGCGAAGCGCACCGGGGGACGTCCATCCCCGCCCTTGGGGGAAGGCCGTACATCGGCCCCGGTGCACCTCCACCGGGCGACATGCTCGTTGGCCGGCGAGCACCCTGGAGGGGGGCGGGTGGCCTTGCCGGGGGGCGCTCGCGCAGACTGCGCGGATGGTCTCCCGTCTGTTCCACGTGGTCCTGTTGGCGCTGGTCACCGTGCTGGGGTTGTCCTTCGCGAACGCGATCTCCGGCGTCACCGTCAGTGGGCTGGAGTGGCTGCTGGGGGCGCTGGCCTTCAAGCCGTTGTCCGTGGCGGAGTCCGGGGTGGTGCGGCGGCTGGCCGAGTGGGGCCTGCTCGCGCTGACCGGCGTGCTGTTGGGTGTGCTGCAGTCGCGCGTGCTGCGGATGGCGGGCCTCCAGGCCTCCGGGTGGGTGACGGCGACGGCGCTGGGCCTCGCGGTGGGGCTGGCCGGTTCACGGGCCCTGGCCATGAGCCTGGGGGTGCCGCAGGCGATGGCGCCCGTGGGCCTGGGCGTGGTGATGGGCCTGGCGCAGTGGTCCGTGCTGCGGCGCGAGGCCCATGGCGCGGTGGTGTGGGTGGCGGCCTGCACGGTGGGCTATGGACTGGCCGGGCCGGCGGCGGCCTGGGGCGAGCGCACCCGGCGGATGGCCATGGCGACGCACCAGCTCTGGCAACTGCCCTCCATCTCCTGGACGACGCAGGCCATCGCGGTGGTGTCGCTCGCGTTGTGCACGGCCATTGGCGCCGCGTTCATCCTCGCGAGCCTGCGCACGCAGGTGCTGCCGGGCCCGCGCTCGCGGATGCCGGGGGCCGTGGCGCAGTGGGCGGTGCTGGGGGTGGTCCTGCCCCTGCTGTTCACGATGGAGGCCCGGGCGAAGTCGGCGGCGGTGCGCTCCAGGTTTCATGAGACGAACAGGCCCAGCCGGATCGTGGAGGTCCCGAGGCCGGCCCCGACTTCGACGGGGATCCGCCCGGGATGCGCCAGCCGTGGCTGCGGGCCGGACATGGCCTTCGATGATGATGACCACGACAGGATGCAGCGCCGGCTCGACCGCGTCACCCAGATCGACCCGGACGACGCCACCTCGGACCTGATGGTTCCGGACGACGCGGAGGCGCTCGGGGCGCCAGACGATGCCTACGGCGACCCGCCGCCGAGGGGAGCGCGGCCGTCCACCCCCGTCGTCCATGACGAGCATCTGTACATCCTGTCCTCCCCGGGGACGCTCAAGGTGCGCGGTTCGGCCCGGTGGAACAACGCCGCATCGGAACCTTCCGAGCCGCTTCCGCCAGCGACGCACTGAACGGCTGCCGGAGCGCGTCGCCAGGGGAAGGGTGCGCCGTTGCCGTGGGTGGGAACTTCCTTGCCCACCGCATGAAGGCGCTGCGGGGGCCGCCCGTCTGGAGGTGGACACGTGGGGCCCCGTGTGGGCCGGGCACGCCCATTGCTCTATCGCGAGCGCATGGGACGAGGCGTGTGGGTGGGCGCGTTGGTGAGCGCGCTGGTGTGGGGGGGCGCGGCCGAGGCCGCGAACAAGGCGACGGCGACGAAGCGGGCCACGCCGGTGGTGCTGGCGGACCGGGCGCTGTGGCGGGCGAAGTCCTGGGTGGGGCTGACGACGCTGGCGTCGGTGAATCCGACGATGAACGACGACTGCTCGGGGATGGCGCGGCTGGCCTTCCAGCAGCGGCGGTTGGACCTGCTGCCGGACGACGTGATGCCGCAGGAGAACGGCGTCACCGCGATCCACCGCAAGGCGCAGGCGCTGGGCATGCTCACGGACGCGCCGACGCCGGGGGCGCTGGTGTTCTTCAAGGAGACGTTCGACCGCAACCGCGATGGGCTCATCAACGATGGGCTCACGCACATCGGCATCGTGGAGCGGGTGGGCGCGGACGGCACGGTGACGTTCGTGCACAAGTCCGGTGGGTTGGTGAAGCGCTCGCGCTTCAACCTCCAGCAGCCGGAAGCGCGCCGGGATGAGAAGGGCCGCGTGGTCAATGACTGGCTGCGCCGCAAGGGGAAGAAGACGCGCGGCTATCTGGCCGGAGAGCTGGTGGCGGGCTTCGCCGCCGTGGACGAGCGCTGGCGCTCGCCCGAGCCGCAGCGGCTGGCCTCCGCCCAGCTCGTGAAGGGTGACGCGACGGGCGCCCGGCGCTAGACACGGCTGGCGATGTCCAAGGTCGAAGCCGAAGGTCCTTCCGAAGCCCCGAACTCCGAGCCCGGCTCGGAGTCCTCCGCCGCGTCCACGGGGTCCGCTGTCTCTGGCGCGACGCCCGCATCCAGCGCTGGGCCTGTGTCCTCTCCGCCATCGCCGCCGGAAGTCCCGCCCGCGCCGTCACGGCGGCGGCGGTGGGGACGTTGGGCATTGGGAGGGCTGCTGCTCGTGGCGCTGGTCGTCATCGCGCACGCGTACGTCACGCTGCCGGATGCGCGGCCGCTGGCGAAGGAGAACCCGAAGACGACGGCGCTGATGGAGCAGCGGGCGGAAGAGGCGCGCGAGGCCGGACGCAAGCCTCGCCGGCGTCAGCAGTGGGTGCCCCTGTCCGCCATCTCCAAGCCTGCGGTGGACGCGGTGCTCCTCTCCGAGGACGCGAGCTTCTACCTGCACGACGGCGTGGACACGGTGGAGCTGGCGCGCGCGGTGGGGCAGGCGGTGGAGGAGGGGAAGCTGGGCCGGGGCGCGTCCACGCTGACGCAGCAGTTGGCGAAGAACCTCTGGCTGTCCACGGACCGCAGCCTGTTGCGCAAGGCGAAGGAGCTGATGCTGGCCCACCGGCTGGAGGAGGCGCTCACCAAGCAGCGCATCCTCACGCTGTACCTCAACGTCGTGGAGTGGGGGAACGGCGTGTATGGCATTGAAGCCGGGGCGCGGGAGCACTTCGGCGTGTCCGCGTCCCAGCTCACCGTGGCCCAGGGCGCGGTGCTCGCCTCGATGTTGCCGTCTCCGCGCAAGCGCTCACCGTCGAGCGGTTCGAGCGCGCTGTTGAAGCACTCGCACCGCGTGGTGCATGCGCTCAAGGTCTACCGCCGCATCAGCGCGGACCAGGAGGAGGCCGCGCACAAGGAGGTGGACCGGTTGCTCGGCCGCGCATCCGAGGACACCGGTGGCGGGGACGACGCGGAAGAGGACGCTCCCTAGCGGGAAGTGCTGGTGGCCCTCAGGTCCCGGCCTGCTCCAGCGTCCAGCGCGCCAGTTCATCCTTCCGCGCGAACCAGACCCCGGGCTGGCGCTGGGCGTAGCGGATGAACTCCTCCAGCATCTTCACGCGCCCCGGCCTGCCGGAGATGCGGTCGTGCATGCTCACGGACATCATCCGGCGGCGCCCACCCGCTTCGGCATACAGCGCGTCGAACTCGTTCTTGAGCTCGCTGGCGAACTGCTCGGCGGTGTAGTTGCGCGACTCGAAGTTGATGATGTCGTTCATGCCCAGCGTGTAGGGCACCACCGCGAAGGGCTTGCCCCGCACGTCCACGACGAAGGGCTCGTCCCGGCTTACGTCGTCAATGTGATACAGGAAGCCCAGGTCCTGGAGTATCTCCAGCGTCCGGGGCGTGCCCCGCATCCAGAAGGCATTGAAGCCCACCGGCGTCTGTCCCGTGGCGCGCTGGATGGCGCGCACGTTGGCCTCGTAGGAGGCGCGCTCCTCCTCGGGCGTCATGGAGAACTGCGGCGTCCACGTCTGGCCATGCGCGGCGGCCTCGTGCCCCCGCTCCACGATCTCCTTCGCCAGCGCGGGGGTGCGCTCCACCGCCTGCCCCACCATGTGCGAAGTCACCCGGATGCCCCGCCGCGCGAACATCTCCAGCAGGCGCGGGATGCCCTCCTTCACGCCGTACTCGTACCAGGTGGCCGCGGGCAGGTCGGGGTACTTCGGGTCGATGGGCGGGAACGGACTGCTCGCGCCGCGCTCGGGCTGTGCGCCGGATTCGAACTGGAGCGACAGGGAGATGGCCAGACGTGCCCCATCGGGCCAGAAGCCCTTCTTCGTGGAGGCGGTCTGCTCCTTCTTGCCGCGCGTGGGAACCTCCGGCGCGCCAGCGCTCGCGGTGCGGGACATGGCGAGCGCGCCAGTGGCCAGGGCGCTCTGTGAGAGGAATTGACGTCGGGTGCTCATGGAGGGCTCCAGGGAAGGGGATGGGATTCAGGACACTGGATGGGACGTGGCGACCGGGGCGGGCAGGCGCAGCCGGTCCAGGGACAGCCGGTTGAAGCGGGCGGTGCCCAGCAGCGCGGCGTAGAAGCCGACGTAGAGCATCTGCACGCTCAGCGTCTCCCACTCCCCGCGCAGCGCCGTCCCGAACACAAGCGCCATCATCAGGAGCCCTCCGGCGGCGAGCACGGGGCGCGTCAGCAGGCCGACCAGGAGCAGCGCGCCCACGAGCGTCTCCGCGAAGGGCAGCACGAGCGCGAAGGGGCGCACCAGCGCCGTGGGCATCAGGGAGCCCGCGAAGGCCTTGACCAGGCTGTCGGCGAAGGCCCCGGGGCCGCCCACCAGTCGGAGGACTCCGTGCAGCAGGATATTGAGGCCCAGGGTGACGCGCAGCAGGGCGTAACCGGCCTCGCCGTCGGTGAGGCCGAACAGGTGGGGCGTTTCGGTGGGAAGCGTTCGCATGGGTTCTCCTCCGGGAAGACGCGGTGGGCGTCCCGAGGCCCTTCTCTTGCGCCCCGACGCCCGGATTGGGAACGTGGCCCCGAGGAACGACGCCTGTGCCCCAGCGGAAAAGAACGACGCCCCTGCTGTTCGACGAGGTGATGCCCCTGCACGCCTTCGTGCGCGCCGTGGAGGACGGAGGCTTCTCCGCGGCCGCCCGCCGACTGGGCCTCACGCCTTCCGCGGTGAGCAAGCAGGTGGCCCACCTGGAGGCCCGCCTGGGGGCCCGCCTGCTGCGGCGGACCACGCACCACGTGAGCCTCACGGAGGCAGGCAGCCTCTTCTACGAGCACTGCCGCCGGGTGCTGTCGGAGCTGGAGGATGCCGCGCTGTCGGTGACGGCCCTGGACGAGCGGCCCCGGGGGCTGCTGCGCATCGCCGTGCCCGCCGTGCTGGGCGAAGTCCAGGTGGCCGCGATGGCCGCCGCGTTCCAGGCCGCCCACCCCGACGTGCAGGTGGACCTGGATGCCAGTGACCGGCTGGTGGACCTGGTGGAGGAAGGGTTCGACGTGGCGATCCGCATCGCGGATGAGCTGAAGGACAGCACGCTGGTGGTGCGGCGCCTGGCTCCCGAACAGCGGATCCTCTGCGCGAGCCCCGCGTACCTCCAGCGGCGCGGGACGCCGCGCACCCCGGACGACCTGATGGCGCAGGACTGCCTGGTCTTCAAGCGCGGCCAGGCCCCCATGGAATGGCAGCTCGAAGGCCCGGGCGGTCGTCGTGGCCTGCGCGTGTCCGGGCCCTTCCAGGCCAACAACAACCTCATCCTGCGGCAGGCCGCCCTCCAGGGACGGGGCATCGCCAACCTGCCCGTGTATCTGGTGCAGGACGACCTGCGCGCGGGCTCGCTGGTGTCCCTGCTCCCGGACGCCCCGGTGGTCGGGCGCGGCATCTTCCTGGTCTATCCCCACCGCCGGCTCATCCCCGCGAAGGTGCGCGCCTTCGCGGAGTTCTGCCTCCAGGCCTTCGAACGACTGCGCTGAGCCGCGCGACAACCACCGCTTCAACGCCCCCACGGGAGGGCCGTCCCGTGGAGGCGCTGAAGCGTTCCTGCAACCCACCCCCCCCGGCGCACGACTCCGGAAGTCGGGGACGTCCTTCCAACAGTGCGTTTCCGCGGCCCGATTGGATCCTTCCGGGCGCGCGAATCACGCAGGGACAGGCTGCCTCGCACGCCGCGTCCGGGCGGTGGCCCACCCGCTCGCCAGCAGGCTCGGAGAAGGCTTTGTCTGGCGGTGGGGCCGGGCGGGACGTAGCTTGAACGCAAACGACATGGCCGCTTCCCCTCCACCCTCCGCCCAGGGCGCGGAGGACGAACGCGAACGGGTGCTGGCGCTCCTGCGCCAACACGGCTGGAACGCGACGTCCTTCCAGGTGCTGCAACCGGGCTTCCGCTACTGGTTCGCGCCAGGGGGAGACGGGTGCGTGGCGTACGTGGACACGGGCGGCGCGTGGGTGGCGGGAGGTGGCCCCATCGCCGCGCCGGAGCGGGTGCGGGACCTGGTGGAGGGCTTCCATCAGGCGGCCCGGAGCGCGGGCCGGCGCGTGGGCTTCTTCGCCACCGAAGCGCGCTTCTCCCAGCTCGTCCCGTTCCACGAGCTGCCCATCGGAGAGCAGCCGGTATGGGACCCGGCGAACTGGGAGACGGTGGTGCGCGGCAGCCGCAGCCTGCGCGAACAACTGCGCCGCGCCCGGGCCCACGCCGTCCGCGTGCGCGAGGTGCCCGCGGAGGTGATGGAGACGCCGGGCCACCCGCTGCGCGAAGCCGTGGAGGTGCTGGCCGAGCATTGGCTTGCGTCCCGGCGGATGGCGACCATGGGCTTCCTGGTGGGGCTGGCCCCGGACGCCTTCGCCCGCGAGCGCCGGGCCTTCGTCGCGGAGGTGGAGGGCCGCGTGGTGGGCTTCCTGTCCGTGACGCCCGTGTTCGCGCGCGACGGCTGGTTCCTCCAGGACCTGCTGCGCGAACCCTCCGCGCCCAACGGCACCGCGGAGACCCTGGTGGATGCCGCGATGCGCGCCGCCGCGGCGAACGGCCGTCGGTATGTGACGCTGGGGCTGGCGCCGCTTTCGGGCCCGGTGCGCCCGTGGCTGCGATTCGCGCGCACCGCCGGCCGGCCCCTGTTCGACTTCGAGGGCCTGCGCGCCTTCAAGGCCAAGTTCCGCCCCGACGCGTGGGTGCCCCTCTTCCTCTCCCATCCGGCGGACGAACCCGCCCCCTGGGCCGTCTACGACGCGCTGCGAGCCTTCGCGCGGGGCAGCCTGGTGAAGTTCGGGCTCCTCACGCTGCTGCGAAGGCCGCGCTTCTTCGTGCGCACGCTGACCGCGCTGCTGGTGCCGTGGACGTTGCTGCTCGCGCTGCCGGTGAGCACACGGTGGTTCCCCTCGCCCTGGGTGCAGGGCGGCTGGGTGCTGTTCGACGCCGGGCTGGTCGCGGGCCTGCTGCTCCTGATGCGCCGTTGGCGGGATGGACTGGCCACGCTGCTGGGCCGGCTCACCACCGCGGATGCGTGTCTGACATTGGTGCAGGCCGTCACCTTCAACGCGGTCCGGGCCCGGGGGCCTTGGGACTGGTGCATCATCGTCGCGTCGGTGCTCGCCCCGGCCACCGCGTCCGCGATGCTGCTGCGCTCGCGCGACCTGCGCGTCCCCGAACCGTAGCGCCATGCGCGACGCGGCGCGGTGACAGCCCGTAGGGCGATGGCATGGCCGGAGGCGCGGGTGCTAGATGCTCGCAATCCCTCTCAGGAGTGTGTCCCCTGGCCTCTTCTCCTTCGAAGTGCGTGCTGTCCTCCCTGGGTACGGACGCATCAGGAGATTGTCGGGGGCACGAATGCCCTCATCACGGACTTCCCCTGGATGGTGTCGTTGCAGGACGCGGGCGGTACGGCCTTCTGCGGGGGCGCCATCCTCGACGCCAGCTCCATCGTCACCGCGCAGAACTGCCCCCTGGCCACGCGCTCGGACGAGACGGCGGGCTTCCTCGCGCCGGGCATCACCGCCACCGAGACGGGCTGGGGCCTGACGGCGTTGAGTGGTCCCAACCCGCTGCCGGACACCCTGCGCAAGGTGGGTCTGCCCATCGTCTCCAACTTCGCCGCCATCCCCGTGTTCGGGCCCATCACCGCGGATCAGCTCGCCACGGGGACCGGTTCCATGGGCGGTCCGGACACCTGCCAGGGTGACAACGGAGGGCCGGTGGTCGTCAACGGCGCATCCGGGAAGATCCTCGCGGGCGTGGTGAGCTGGGGTTCGAACAGTTGTGGACGGCCCAACACCCCGCGCATGCATGCCCGCATCCCTTCATTCCAGACATGGCTCACCGACGTCGCGGGTCGGACCTCCAGCTCGCTCCTGTCCCAGACGGGGGTGGCCGGCCTGACGGGCACGTGGACCCACTTCACCGCCACCATGCCGGTGGGCGCCGCGTCCCTCAACGTGGCGCTGGGCGATGGCACGGGCAACGGCGACCTCTATGTCCACACCGCGACGCCCACCTCCACCCCGTACACCTGCGCCTCGACGGGCACCGGTGGCAACGCGGAGTACTGCTCCCTTCCCAGCCCCGCCGCCGGCACCTGGTACGTCTGCGTGCTGGGCGCCGCCGACTACGCGGGCGCGAACCTGCGCGTGACGGTCTATTGGTTCCACGGACGCGTCAGGAACACGCCCTGACGTGTCACGGGCCGCGTGGGCGGGCTCGCACCCCACGCTGGCACTGGGAGCCTGCGAGGCATGTCCCCTGCAATGCCTGCCTCGAACCTTCTGCTCGTGGAGTGTGTCCCCGTGGCCTCCTTGCCCTTGATGTCCCGCACGAAGTCTTCGCACCGCATCCGCGCGGTCCTGTCCCTGGGCGCGATGGGCGCCGCGTTGATGGGAGGCTGCGGTCCGCAGGACCTGCCGGTGGACGGGGCGGAAGTGGGGGAGGCGGCGCAAGAGATTGTCGGTGGCACCACCACGGCCATCACGAACGCTCCCTGGCAGGTCTCCTTGCGGACCGCCAGCGGCGCGCACTTCTGTGGCGGTGCCATCCTGGGCCAATGGTACGTCCTCACCGCGCAGCACTGCGTCGCCGGCAGGAACCCCGCGACCGTGAGCCTTGGCGCGGGCAGCGCGACCCGCAGCTTGATGACCTCCACGGGGCAGGTCGTGCAGGTGGCCGACTTCCTGCTGCACCCGGGCTACATTCCGAGCACGCTCGACATGGATGTGGCGCTCGTACGGCTCGCCTCTCCGCTGACCTTGAACGCCACCACGGTGAAGGGCATCACCATGGCCACGGCGGCGGATGTGACGGCCGGACGCACCGATGTGGGCGTCATCGCCACCGCGACGGGCTGGGGAGGTCTGGTCCCGTTCGGCGCGCCCCAGGACGACCTGCGGACCGTGGACCTGCCCATCAGCGCGTACACGAACGCCGCGCCTCCGCTGACCGCCTCCATGATCGCCGCGGGTGGCGTCGCGGGACAGAGCATCTGCCATGGGGACAGTGGTGGCCCGCTGGTCGTCAACGGCGCGTCGGGGAAGCTCCTCGCGGGACTCACGAGCTGGACCGCGGGCTGCGGACAGGCCAACCATCCGAGCGTCTTCGCCCGCGTCTCGGCCATCGAGCCGTGGGTGACGAACATCCGCAGCCGACCCGTCACCCCGCGCCTGTCCGAAGTCCTGTCGGTCCCCACCGCGGGCCAGTGGCTCCATCGCTCCTTCACCGTCGCTGCGGGGACCCCGTCCCTCAATGTCCGGCTGAGCGGCGGCACCGGCGACGCCAACCTCTACGTCCACACCGCGGCGCCCCCGACGAGCACCTTCGTCTGCACGTCGACCGACGGCGGCACCGCGGAGTACTGCTCCATTCCCAGCCCCGCCGCCGGCACCTGGTACGTCTCCGTGCACAACCCCACGTCCATCGCGAACGTGACCCTGCGCGCGACGACCTATTAGGCCGCGAGGCTACTTCGCGCGCTTGAGCGGCACCTGGAGGTCCGCCGGCATGTGCGTGGCGTCGGCGTTGCAGCCTCCGGTGGCCGGTCGGGCTCCGAAGAACAGCTCATCCCCCGTGACCTTCACGACGTCCTGCTCCCAGGGGCAGGTGTTGAAGGAGAAGATCACCGAACACCCATTGGTGCCCGTGACATCCTGCTCCTTGCCCACCGTCCACTTCTGCGTGCCACACGTCCCGGGGGGCGCGCTGTTGAGGTACTGCGCGAAGCCCTCCGCCAGGGGCGTGATCTTCAGCGTGGAGAAGAGGAAGTGGGCAGGAGACGCGCCCTGGGTCGCGCCCGCCTTGTCGATGGCCGGGGAGCGCACGGCATAGGGGCCGGTGATGACCACGCGGGACATCTTCTTCGCCTCGTCACACGTGCCGTCCACGTAGAAGGTGATGACCGCCTTGGAGTCCGTCTTGGAATAGGTGAAGTCGCGCTTCACGTAATACTTCTGGTCCCCCGCGCCCGGGCGGACCTCGCACTGCGTGGACTTCCAGTGCCCCACGATGCTGGGCGGTTCGGCGGCGAGCGCCTGGGTGGCGAGGCACAGCGTGGCGATGGCGGCGAGGGAGAGGTTCTTCATGGCGGCTCCGGGTGCGGGTGACACGAGGAAAAGTAGCCCCGGGATGTGATTGAATGGACTGAAACGTCGTCACCTCCCGAATGAACAACCTTCACATCGATGTCCGCGACCTCAACCTCTTCGTCTTCCTGGACGCCGTCCTCACCGAGGGCAGCAATCGGGCCGCCGCGGCCCGGCTGGGGGTGAGCCAGTCGGCGGTGAGCCACGCGCTGGCCCGGCTCCGCCACCGGCTGGGCGACCCGCTGGTCATCCCCAGTGGCGGGCGCATGGTGCCCACGCCGCTGGCGGAGTCGCTGGCGCCCGTGTTGCGCGCGGCGCTGGAGCAGCTTCGCGGGGCGCTGCACGGTGCGCGCAAGTTCGACCCGGCCACGGCGCGGCGGACCTTCTGGCTGTCCTCGGCGGACCTCGCGGGCATGGTGGTGCTCCCACCGTTGATGCAGGAACTCACCCGCGTGGCCGCCTCGGGTGTGTCCGTGCGCGTGCGCGGGCCCGGGGAGGGCCTGGAGGACGCGCTCGAACGGGGCAGCCTGGACCTTGCGCTCGGAATCTTCGGGAACATGCCCTCCGCCTTCCGCGTCCAGGCGCTCTTCCAGGAGCGCTTCGTCTGCCTCGCCCGGGAAGGCCACCCCGTCACGAAGGGGCGGCTGACGCTCGGGCGCTATCTGGAACACGGGCACATCAGCGTGGCGCCCATGGGGGGCACGGGAAGTCTGGCGGACGAGGCCCTGGCCCGCCTGGGCAAGTCCCGTCAGGTCATGGTGGCGGTGCCGCACTTCTTCCTGGCCGTCTTCATGGTCGCCCGGACGGACCTGCTGCTGCTCGCCCCGGAGCGCATGGCGCTCCTGCTGGCGCCCGCGTTCCGGCTGAAGCTGCTGAGCCCTCCCCTGGAACTGGCGGGCTTCACTGTGAGCCAGCTCTGGCACGAGCGCATGCAACACGACCCGGCGCATGCCTGGCTGCGCAAGGCCGTCGCGGATGTGAGCCAGCGTTCAGCCTCCACGGAAAGATGAAGCCCAATCGGGACCCGACTCGCACGGTGGGTGCGGAGGTTCGAATCCAAGACACTTCACGCGCCCCCGCGTCGGAGTGACATTGCCCGATTTGCCCCTCTTGCGTGAAATGAGAGGCATCCGGTCGCAGGTCGCGCGGATGTCCCGCGTGGGCTCCTGAAGGCTGGCGGGAGGGGTGTCATGCGGCTGCCTTCGGGCGTCGTCACGGTGCTCGCCGTGGTGCTGAACACCGGTGTGGGGCTCGCAGCGTCCCCGCCTTCGCAGGCCTCCTCCACGCCTCCTCTGAAGCTGCCACCCGGCGTCTCCGCGACGCTGTGGCGGCTGGCGGTGCCGCCGGGTTCGGAGCCCACGCCGGAGAAGGTGGCGCTGGGGGAGAAGCTCTTCCGGGAGAAGCGCCTGTCGGCGGACAACACCGTGGCGTGCATGACGTGCCATGAGCCGGAGTTGGGCTTCACCGACGGCAAGGCGCTGTCGGAGGGCATCCGCCAGCAGAAGGTGACGCGCAACAGCCCCACGGTGCTCAACGCGCTCTTCAACGCCACCCAGTTCTGGGACGGCCGCGCGGGCACGCTGGAGGACCAAGCGAAGCTGCCCATCCTCAACCCGCGTGAGATGGGCATGCCGGACGAGGCGTCCGTCGTGAAGAAGGTGCGGGCCATCCCGGAGTACGCCGCGGAGTTCCAGAAGGTCTTCGGCCGCGAGGTGAACTACGACGACCTGGCGGCGGCCATCGCCGCGTTCGAACGGATGCAGTTCTCTGGCAGCGCGCGCTTCGACAAGTTCATCACCGGCGACGCCAAGGCGCTCACCGCGTCGGAGAAGAACGGCTGGGCGCTCTTCAACGGCAAGGCGCGCTGCAACTCCTGTCACGCGGGCAACGCCGTGTCGCCGCTGTTCAGCGACCAGAAGTTCCACAACATCGGCGTCGCCGCGCACAAGCAGGACTTCGTTACCCTGGCGCGCAAGGGCGTGCAGGTGGTGCGCACCGGGGATGAGAAGCAGATCGACGAGCTGGCGCTCCAGACGGAGTTCTCCGAGCTGGGGCGCTTCCTGGTGACGAAGCAGGAGAACGACGTGGGCTCGTTCAAGACGCCCACCCTGCGCAACGTGGGCATCACCGGGCCGTACATGCACGACGGGTCGCTCACCACGCTGTGGGACGTGATGGACCACTACAACAAGGGCGGCGTGGCCAATCCCTTCCTCGACGGAGGGATGCAGCGGCTGGGCCTCACGGAGCCGGAAATCGACGACGTGGTGGCGTTCCTCTTCACGCTCACGGACACGAAGTTCGACAAGCTCAACAAGGAGCAGCTCGCGAAGCAGCGCGCCCGGAAGAACACCCGGCCGGAGCGGGACACCGCGGTGGCCCTGGGCAAGAAGGGCAACCTGGGCGACCTGGCGCCCAACCCGGACCTGAACGTGAAGAACCCGGCGGACCTGGGCATCTACGGCGACGTCACCCCGGTGACGACCACCAAGCAGCAATAGCGGAGGCGCGCCATGGGCAACAAGTTCCGGAGCATCGAAACCAAGCACTACGCCGAGCGCGAGGCCTTCTTCGAGGGCCTGAAGAAGCTGGACCGCCGCGCCTTCCTCCGCGTCGCGGGCATCTCCGCCGGCATCGTCGCGGGCATGGGCAAGCTCACGCCCCAGAGCTTCCAACTGGTCAACGTGGCGGAGGCGCAGGGAGAGAAGCCGAAGTTCTCCTTTGCGTACATCTCCGACACGCACCTGTATGAGAACAAGCTCAACGACCGCTTCGTGCGCGCCATCCTCAAGGCCGTGGATGACGTCAACGCGTTGGACCCGCAGCCGGACTTCGTGCTGTTCGGCGGGGACCTGGCGCAGCTGGGGCAGGCGGGTGAGCTCAAGCTGGGCGCCCAGATCCTCAAGAGCGTGAAGGCCCCCATCAAGATGATGGTGGGCGAACACGACTGGTTCCTGGACATGGGCGAGCTGTGGCGCGACCTGTTCGGCGCGCCCAACTACTCCTTCGACCACAAGGGCGTGCACTTCGTGGTGCTCAACTCCATCCATGAGAAGGATTTCTGGACGGAGCGGAAGCTCACCCCCATGGAGCGAATGAAGATCGTCGCCGGCCTGGACAATGGCATCCAGTCCCGCTTCGAGGTCGGCGGGGAGCAGCGCCAGTGGCTCCAGAACGACCTGGCCAAGGTGGCGAAGACGACGCCCCTCATCGTCTTCAGCCACTCGCCGCTCTACAAGTATTACAAGCCCTGGAACTTCTGGACCGACGACGCGGACGAGGTGCAGGCCATCCTCAAGCCGTACGACAAGGTCACCGTCATCCACGGCCACACGCACCAGCTGCTCAGCAACCGCATTGGCAACATCCAGTTCCACGGGATGCTGTCCACCGCGTGGCCGTGGCCGTACGCGCCGGAGGGTCTGCCCGCGCTCACGGTGCCCATGAACCGCGCGGATCCGTTCAGCCAGTTCGACGGCTGCGGGACCGGCCGCATGGACGTGCTGGAGTCAGGGCTCGTGGACAAGGTCTACAACCTCTGGCAGCGCGACCCCATCACCGTGCGCTCCAGCTACCTGGCCTCCAATGGCAAGCAGGCTTCGCCTCCCAAGCCCAAGCTGCCCACCTACTAGCCTCGACGAGGACCCCCTCTCATGACCTTGCGAATGAAGCTGCTCGTGGTCCCGTGCGCGGCCCTGTCCTTCGCCGGGGGCGTGGCGCTGGCCACGTCCCCCGTCACGAAGCCGGCGCCTCCGGTGTCGGAGCCCCTGCCGAAGCACGCCGTCCCCGCGTCGAAGGACGGCAACCTGGTGTTGGGCCTTTGCGACGGTGAGACGTCGCTGGAAGTGGAGGGCGTGAAGGAGGGCCAGAAGCTCACGCGCGAGCAGGCCCTGCGCGCCTCCTCGAAGCTGATGGCGGACTGGCGCCAGAAGAACCCGGACGCGCTCTGGGACGAGGTCCCGGGGCCCGCGCTGGCCCAGGCCACGCCCCCCAACGCGAAGAAGTCCCCCGCGCCCGCGCCGCAGCCCAACCCGGGCGCGAAGCCCGCCAGCAGCGACGTGAGTCAGGGCGGCGTGGGCGCGGAGTCCGGCGCGAAGGCGGTGCCCCAGCAGCAGAAGGCCAATCTTCAGACGGGCCACACCTACGGCGCCTACTCCGAGCGCGACGAGCAGATATGGGCGGACTCCACGCAGGCGTTCGTGAAGGAGGGACACCGCGTGTTCCACGACGCGGAGGCCGTGGGCGGGACGGTGGGCGTGTCGTGTGACATGTGCCATCCGGACGGGGCCAACACCCACCCGGAGACCTATCCCAAGTACCAGGTGCAGCTGGGCCGCGTGGCGCTGCTGCGCGACATGATCAACTGGTGCATCGAGAACCCGGCGCGCGGCAAGCCGCTGGCGGACGGGGACCCGAGGATGCGCGCGATGGAGGCGTACATCTACGCGCAGCGCAAGGGCACGAAGCTGGAGTACGGCAAGCACTGAGGGCCGGCCCGTCGGCCCGGGTTGCCATCTATGCCCGGCCGACGAGGAAGCGGATCATCAGCAGCGCGGCCACGAGGTAGGCATAGCCCAGCAGGACCCGCGCGGTGATGCGCATGGGGGTCAGCTTGCGGGGAGTCACCGCTTGCTCCTGGGAAGGCGCGCGGCGCATGTCGCGCATCTGCAGGAAGCGCCCCAGCCCGAGCGCCAGAATCACGGAG
Source organism: Corallococcus sp. CA047B (assembly GCF_003612065.1). Classification (NCBI taxonomy): domain Bacteria; kingdom Pseudomonadati; phylum Myxococcota; class Myxococcia; order Myxococcales; family Myxococcaceae; genus Corallococcus; species Corallococcus sp. CA047B. The sequence continues at coordinate 6,453 of NZ_RAWD01000027.1, read as the reverse complement.
AGGATCCAGAAGTCCATCACGTCCATGGCGCGGAGCATCGGGCACCCGCCGGAGGCGATTCAAGGCTCGGGGGCTTGCCCCCACCCTCCGGGTGATGGGTTGAATGCGCCCCCATGTCCCTCGCCCTGCCCACGGATCCCAGCGGCCTGCTGGAGCGCGCTCCACGTCTGGCCGAGCTGCTGCCGGACGCCGCACTGGCGGAGGCGCTCGCGCGAGGAGACGCGTGGAAGGTGCACGCGCTGCTGATGCAACGGCTGGCGCAGGAGCGGCCGGGGCCCACGCGGGAGCTGCTCGCCGCGCTGGTGGAGGACCGGGGGGCGTTCGTCACCTCGGCCCCGACGCCCCGGACGCCTTCCTTCCTGGGCACGGGCCTGCGCTGGAAGGGCCAGCCCGCGCCTACCGCGCCTGACGCACCCTTCGTCGCCGAGCGCACCGTGACGGTGCTGGGGCTGCCGGTGTGGCCGCTCAACGACTACCTGGTGCGAGGGACGCCGTCGGCGCCGCTCCAGGTCATCGGGCAGGTGCCGCCCCCGGCACGGCGGGCGTGGCGCCGCGCGGGCGTCGTGGGCTGCGTGGTGTTGGGGCTCTGCGTGGGCGTGGGGCTGGGCGGCGCGCTGCTCAGCCTGGGCCAGAAGCACGCCGTGTCGGTGATCAATGGCTTGTCGCGGCCGGTGGTGGTGCGCATCGGCGCGCAGCACTGGGAGGTGGCGCCCGGTGCACGGGTGGACGGCGTCGTGACGCTGGAGAAGGGCGAAGTACCGCACGGCCGGGCGAGCTGGCCCGGTTCGGAGTGGCCCTTCGAGGACGTGGTGCTGCCGACGGCCGGCGACCACATCGTCTACAACGTGCGCGGCGCGGCGACGCTGGAAGGCCAGGGGCCCTCGGCGTCGCGCACGATGGGTCTGTTGAGCCGGCGGCCGCTGCCGGGCACCGGGTCGCTGCTCTTCCCGGACGAGGCGCTCGTCGTCGCGAAGGCGGACTGGGAATCCACCGTGCTCGGCCACATGGAGGCCGGCCGCTGGCAGCTCGCGGGACAGGTGGCCTCCGCCGTCGCGGAGGTGGAGGCGGGCAACGTCCGAGCGCGCGAGCTGGGGGCCCGCAGCGTCCTGCTCGCGGATGCGCAGACCCACGACCACCGGCCCGGCGACCCGCGCGCGAAGAACACCGCGACCTTCGCCCGGATGCTGATGCACCAGTGGCAGAACGACCTGGGCGCCCAATCCCTGGCGCAGGACCTGATGGCCTCCGCCGGCCTGGGAAAGGAGGCCCTGGAGCGCTACTACGAGCACGAGAACGCGTTCCGGGACCAGCCACTGCCCGCCCTCTACCTGCGGCGGGCCCGCACGCTGGAAGTGCTGTCGTCCCTGGCCCTGCCTGAATACGAGAGCCTGGCGAAGCGCTTCCCAGACTCGCCCGACGTCGGCCGTGCCCTGCTGGAGGCCCGCTGGCGCAAGGAGCTGGAGGACCCGCTGGCGTCGCGCGAGCTGACGTGGGGCCCCACCCGGGACTTCGTGCGGGACACCTCCAGCCGGCTGGAGGCGTTCGCCGCGAAGCATCCGCCTGAAACCGTGGAGCAGTTGGAGCTGTTCGTCCGCATCCACCTGCGCGCGTGGCGCAAGGACGCGGCGACGGCGCTGGTGCACCGCTTTGGCCAGGACCCCCGCCACCGGAGCTGGGACTTCCTGGTGCTGGCCGGGCGGCTGGCGGAGGTCGTCGGGCCCGCGCACACGCCCTACGTGCTGCGCGACTGGATTCCCCCGGCGATGACGCGGCAGCCGGAGCGGATGCTGCTGTTGGATCTGCTCACCGGCCGGCGGATGCCGAAGGAGGAGGAGCGGCTGGCGCTGAAGTCCCCCATCGACCAGACGGTGCTGGCCCTCACGCGGGGCACGCTGGAGCAGCCCGCACACGCGATGGAGCAGGCCGCGAAGGAGTCCGACGCGGTGCTCTCCCGCATGGCGCCGGAGGTCGTCGCGCTGCTCGCCCTGGAGCTCACGCGCACGGGGGATGCGCGGGGCAAGCGCCTCTTCACCACGTCCCTGCCGCTGCTCTTCGCCCGCGACGCGCTGCTCAAGTACCTGCACTCCGGTGAGGTCACCCCGGCGTTCTCCCGTCTGGCCCCGGACCTGCGCGCCGCCGCGGTGCTGGTCCGCGCCCGCCGTGAGGCGAAGGAGGGCTACACGGTGTTCACCGGCCGGCTGGACGGGCTCGGGGGGCTGGATGCGCTCCAGGGCTTCGCTGCCCGCGCCGCGCCTGTCTGGGTGAAGCTCGCCTTCGACGCGTGCATGGACACCAAGGTGCCCCACAAGCACCCCGAGGGCGTCATGGTCATGCTGAAGGGCGACCTCATCCAGCGTTGGAACCAGGAGGAGAACAACCGCGAGGGACGCCGCCCCAACTGCGTGGCGCGGGTGGTGGAGCCCACCGGGCTGCCTCCGCCGAAGGACGCCCCCGCCGCAGGCACCCCCGCCGCAGGCACCCCGGAGGCCGGAAACGCGAACGGCGCCGACCCCTGAAAAGCGGGTCCAGCGCCGTCACGGTGCAGCGAAGGGCGAAGGGGACTTCAGCCCGGCTGGCAGACCTGACGGAGGATGTCGAGCGACTCCAGCGCCTTGCCCGCGCCAATCACCACGGCGGAGAGCGGGTCCTCAGCGAGGAACACCGGCAGGCCGGTCTCCTCGCGCAGCAGCGTGTCCAGGTTCTTGAGCAGCGCGCCGCCACCGGCCAGCACGATGCCCCTGTCGGCGATGTCACCGGCCAATTCCGGGGGCGTGCGCTCCAGCGTCAGCTTCACGGCCTCCACGATGCCGTTGACGGGCTCGGCGAGCGCGTCGCGAACCTCGTCGCTGGACACCGTGAGCGTGCGCGGCACGCCGGCCACCAGGTCGCGACCCTTGATCTCCATGGTCATGACCTCGTCCGTCGGGTACGCCGTGCCGATGCCCATCTTGATGAGCTCCGCCGTGCGCTCACCGATGAGCAGGTTGTACTTGCGCTTGACGTACTGGATGATCGCCTCGTCCAGCTTGTCGCCGCCAATGCGCACCGACTTGGCGAACACGATGCCCGCGAGGCTGATGACCGCGACGTCGGATGTGCCACCGCCGATGTCGACAATCATGTTGCCGCTGGGCTCCGTCACCGGCAGGCCCGCGCCAATCGCCGCGGCCATGGGCTGCTCGATGAGGTAGACCTCCCGGGCGCCCGCGTTGGCGGCCGCTTCGCGCACCGCGCGGCGCTCCACCTCCGTGATGCCGGACGGGATGCCGATGATGATGCGGGGGTTCACCAGCGTCTTGCGGTTGTGCGCGCTCTGGATGAAGTAGCGCAGCATCGCGGCGGTGATTTCGAAGTCGGCGATGACGCCGTCCTTCATGGGCCGGATGGCCACGATGTTGCCCGGCGTCCTGCCGAGCATCTCCTTGGCCTCCTTGCCCACCGCGAGGACCTTCTTGCCCCCGCGCGAATCCTGCTGCACCGCCACGACCGAGGGCTCGTTGGAGACGATGCCCTGACCGCGGATGTAGATGAGCGTGTTCGCCGTACCCAGGTCGATGGCGAGGTCGCGCGAAAACAGGGTGTGGAGCCAGTCGAACATACGGGGGCGGAAACTTTCGGAAGGGCCCCGAAACTTCCCAGCCCTTCAGACGGAGTGCGTTGACGAAACTACTACGCGCCGCAATACGGAGGAAGAAAAGCCGGAAGCACCTTGGGGTTCCGCCTGCTGGATAACCAGCCCCAGCGGCCGCTGTGTTCCATTCTCCGCAATCCCGCCGTGCCGCCCGGAGGGTTGAGCGCATCCCCCCCAGGACAGCAGCCGGGCGGGCGTCAGCGCTTCACGGAGTACTTCGCGATGGCGTAGAGGGCGCGCACGCCGTCCTTCCATCCAATCTTCTTACCCTCCTCGTAGGTGCGCCCGTGGTAGCTGATGGGCACCTCGAACACGCGCCAGTTTCCGCGCGCCACCTTGGCGGTGATTTCGGGCTCGAAGCCGAAGCGGTCCTCCTCCACGTGCACGGACCGCAACACCTCCGCACGGAATGCCTTGTAGCAGGTTTCCATGTCGGTGACGTTGAGGCCGCTGGTCATGTTGGAGAGCATGGTCAGCAGGTTGTTCAGCACCGTGTGCCAGTAATAGAGCACCCGGCGCGGCGAACCGATGAAGCGGCTGCCGAAGACGACGTCCGCGTCCCCGTCCAGGATGGGCTGGATGACGCGCGGGATGTCCCGGGGGTCGTATTCCAGGTCCGCGTCCTGCACGAGGATGATGTCCCCCGTGGCCTCGGCGAACCCCCGGCGCAGCGCGGCCCCCTTGCCCTGGTTCTTGTCCTGGAAGAGCACGCGCACTTCGTTGCGGTTCTTCGGGTTTCCCCCCAGCAGCGAGAGCCCCTGTTCGGACAACTGCCGCAGGAATTCACGGCTGCCGTCCTTGGAGCAGTCGTCCACCAGGACGAGCTCCTTCGGGAAGTCCACGGCGATGCAACGGCGGAGGATTTCCGCCAGGGTGGGAATCTCGTTGTAGACGGGGATGACGAGCGAGACGAGCATGGCGACCCGCCCCTATCGCGTTTCGTGGCCCCGGGCGACTCCCTTGCACACAAAATTCAGGGTCCGGCCGCCCTCCGGAGGGCCTCCAGGAGGGCCTCCAGGTCCCCATCCCCGGTGAGGGGGTGGATGAGGGTGGTGCGCAGGTACACCCCGTCCGGCAGCCGCGTCTGCACCAGGTAGAAATTTCCCCGGGTGACCAGCGCCTCCCGCAGGCGGGCCTGGAGGGCATCCCAGCCTTCCTTCGGGATGTGCGCGGGCGTGTGGCGGAAGCAGACGATGTTGCAGTCCGGGGGCACCGCCACCTGGAAGTCCGGGGTGGCCGCGAGCATCGCCGCGAACCTCCGGGCCTGGTCGTAGGACGCGGTGACGGCCTCCTCGAAGACGCGCGTGCCCAGCACGGACAGGCACGCGTACACCTTGAGGGGCATCATCTCCTTGGTGCACTCCAGGGTGCGCAGGCCCACGTCGCTGTAGGGGCGTGGGTCGTCGCCGTGGAAGAGGTAGTGGGCCTCCTGGGAGAAGGCGTCGAAGGAGCGCGCCCCGTCGCGGAAGAGCACCGCCGTCACCAGCGCGGGCATCAAGAGGCCCTTGTGCGCGTCCCACACCACGGAGTCCGCCCGTTCAATGCCCTTCACCTGCGCGCGGTACTTCGGGCTCAGGCTGGCCGCGGCCCCATGCGCGCCGTCCACGTGGAACCACAGGCCGTGCTTTTCGGCGAAGTCCGCGACCGGCTCTAGCGGGTCGAAGGCGCCGGTCGCGGTGGAGCCCGCGCTGGCCACCACCGCGATGGGCTTGCGCCCCTTCTGGACAGCCCCCTGGAGCGCGTCCTCCAGCGCGTCCGGCCGCACGCGGAAGTGCGCGTCCACGTCCACCGGCGTGAGGCCGCCCTCGCCCCAGCCCATGATGCGGACCGCCCGGGCCAGGCAGTAGTGGGCGGAGCGGGGCACCAGCACCGTCAGGGGCGGGCCCGCGTGCGCGCCGCCGTTCCACGCATCGAAGCCGGCCTTCGCCTGCCGCGCGGCGAGCAGCGCGGTGAGGTTGCCCGCGCTGCCCCCGGAGGTGAGCACGCCCCGGGCGCCCTCCGGCAGGCCCAGCTTCGCGGCCATCCACGCGAGCACGTGGTGCTCCATCGCGGTGGCCACGGGGCCCATTTCGTACACGGCCATGCCGTTGTTGAGCAGCGAGGACACGGCGTCGCACAGGGCCGCGAGCGGCAGCGGCGCCGTCACCTGGTGGCCCACGTAGCGCGGGTGGTGCAGGTGGTGGGAGCCCTCCAGCACGCGCGCCATGAGGTTCGCGAAGGCCGGGGCCAGTTCGGCGGGAGGCTCCTCCGGGAAGGGCGTGGCGAAGCGCTCCTGGTTCACGGAAGGCGGCGCCCAGGGCAGCACCGGCATCGCGCCCCCCTTCAGCGCGGCCTTCAGGTAGTCCGCCAGCTGGTCCATCAGGGCGTGGGCGGTGGTCCGGAAGGCCTCCGGGTCATAGGCGGCTTCCAGGGGCGGAAAGACGGTCGTCATGGCGGGCGCAAGCTAGCGGGTGGCGGCGGGAGGGGGAACGCGCGTTCGGCACTGGCGCCTGTCCCGCGCGAGGATTAACGAAAGGGGGCACCCCGAAACGCCAGGAGGCTTTCCATGACCCAGACGACGGTGACCATCACCTACTGCACGGCTTGAGGCTATGCCCCCAGGGCCGCCCGTGCGGCGGCCGCGCTGAAGGAAGAGCTGGAGTTGGAAGCGGAGCTGAAGAAGGGCTCCTCGGGCATCTATGAAGTCGCCGTGAACGGCCGGGTCGTCATCCGCAAGACGGGTCTGGCGTTCCCCACCGACCAGGAGGTGGTGGACGCGGTGGCCAGGGCCGTGGGTCCGTAGCCGCAAGGCCCCTTTCCGCCCGTGCCTCCCACCCGGGGGG
>NZ_RAWD01000279.1:0-12872 GCF_003612065.1 Corallococcus sp. CA047B | reverse complement strand
GGGAGGAGGAGGAGGCGCCATGGTCGCCTTCAGCGTGACCTCGACCTCCTTCTCCTCGATAGGAGGAGGACGCGTGGACAGGTAGGCCACCAGACCCAGCAGGCCGACGTGGAGCACCGTGGAGATGCCCGCACCGACGCCGAAGCGCGACCTGGGTCCTTGCCCACGGTCAAGGACTGAATCGAACATGCACGTAACTCCTCTTCACCAGTGGACTGCCCGTCCCGCCCTGCCCGGATTGAAGGGCGGCTACCATACAGAAAAGGGTTCCGGGTTCAAGCAACCGTGTCAGGCGCCGCCGACGTGATCGCGCCAATGCCCCACTGGTCACCAAAAAGCAACGGTCTATTGACAACTGCTTGACCTCGGATATTTTCCGAGGTCATTTTCGGTTGCAGCCCACCTTGGAGGGGTTTGGTATGCAAGTGAAACACGTACTTCGGGAAACCGGAGTTGTCCTTGCTGCGGGTCTTCTGTACGGATCAGCGGCTTTCGCGCAGTCCAGCGTCATCATCGGCACTGTCATCAACACGGAGGACAAGAAGCCGGCGGCCGATGTCGTTGTCACCGCCACCTCACCCAACCTGCAGGGCGAGCAGATCGTGGTTACCGACGCTCAGGGTAACTACCGTATTCCCCAGCTCCCGCCGGGCACGTACACGTTGCGGTTCGAGAAGGAGACGTTCAAGCCTTACGCCCGCCCGGAAATCCAGCTGCTCCTCAACCGCACCATCCGCGTGAACGTGGAGCTGCTGCCTGACAGCTTCACGTCGAATGTGGACGTCATCGGCGTCCCGCCGACGATCGACGTCGGTTCCACGAACACCGGCGTGAACGTGGATCGGGAGTTCATCAATCGCATCGCGGTGGCCCGTCCGGTGGGCAAGGGTGGCGCGACGCGCTCCTTTGAATCCCTGGCCGAGCTCGCCCCGGGCGCCCAGTCCGACCAGTACGGCGTGTCCATCAACGGCACGACCTCGCCCGAGAACGGCTACGTGGTGGACGGTCTGTCCACGAACGACCCGGCCTTCGGCGTGAACGCCAGCCCGCTGAGCATCGAGTTCGTGCAGGACGTGAACATCATCACCGGCGGTTACATGCCGGAGTTCGGTCGCTCCACGGGCGGTGTCATCAACGCGGTGACCCGGTCGGGTTCCAACGAGTTCCACGGCTCCGTGTTCGCCAACTGGACCCCGGGCTTCGCGGAAGGCACCCGGAAGCTGGTCATCGAGGACGGCACCACCATCACCGGCCTGAACGCCCTGAGCAACCTGGGTGACTTCGGCGCGACCCTCGGTGGTCCCATCCTGAAGGACAAGCTCTGGTTCTTCGCGGGCTTCACGCCTGCGTTCCAGCGCTACGAGCACACCCGTGCGCTCAACGCCTTCACGCTGAACGATGCGGGCGATGACGTCGCGACGGACGCGAACGGCTTCAGCGTGGTCCGGGAGATCCCCGGGTCGCAGCGGAAGTACTTCGCGGACTCGCGCACCATCCAGTACATGGGCAAGCTGACGTACCTCATCAACCAGGACCACAACGTGTCGTTCGCCCTGAACGGCACCCCGACCGTGTCGGGTGGTCTGGGCAAGCTGTCGATCAGCCCCCGTACGGGTGGTCTGCCGGCGGCGCAGACGTCGCGTCCCGAGGACATCGGCCTCACCGAGAACCGCGCGAACTCCACGGGCCTCGCCCTGAAGTACGCCGGCGCCTTCATGGACAAGAAGGTCCTGGTCGACGCCAACGCCGGTTGGTTCCACCAGACCGCTTCCACGCCTCCGGCGGACGGCAGCGCCATTGGTGACACGACGGGCCTGGCGGGCTACGCGCTGGCGCAGTACACGACCACGCGTCCGCTGACCACGTTCGAGAACGTCCCGAACGCGGCGGAGTTCTGCGGCACGACCGCGGCGGAGCAGGAACTGCGTTGCCCGGCGACGAACTACTTCGTCGGCGGCCCCGGCTACATGTCCGAGGCCACGCTGGACCGCTACCAGATCAACGCGAAGGCCACGTACCTGCTCAACGCGCTGGGCACGCACGTCTTCAAGGCGGGCGTGGACACGGAGTTCCTGACCTACGACCAGAAGAAGGCGTACTCGGGCAGCGTGTTCTGGCAGGAAGCGGCGACGCGTGACCGCAACAACGTCCCCATCGCGATCTGGTCCGACAACCGCCGCTACGGCTACCAGACGGCGCCTGACACGCCGGTCTTCGAGACCCTGCAGGCGACCTCGACGAAGAGCACCACCATCGGTGGCTTCCTCCAGGACAGCTGGTCCATCGCCAACCGCGTCACCCTGAACCTGGGTGTCCGTTACGACGTGCAGTCGATGTACGGCGGTGACGGCAACCTGGCGCTGCAGCTCGGCAACCAGTGGTCGCCCCGCATCGGCGCCGTGTTGGATCCCTTCGCCAACGGCCGCGCGAAGCTGTTCGTCAACTTCGCCCGGTACTACGAGCAGGTTCCGCTCAACATGATGGACCGCGCCTTCCCGGGCGAGCGTCGCTTCGGTGCGCGTCGCTTCCTGGCGGAGCCGGGTGAGGCGGGCGGTTGCGACCCGTCGACGCTGGAGGGTCAGCGTGGCAACTGCGCGGACAGGAACCTCATTGTTCCCCGCGCCGAGAGCAGCCTGAACGCGAACGAGCTCTACAGCGGCGGTCTGGTGCAGAACGAGCCGGTCGACCCGGACATCTCGCCCCAGTCCTCCGACGAGTTCGTGGTCGGTGGTGAGTACGAACTCCTGGCCAACACCCGCCTCGGTGCCACCTATACGCACCGCGACATGGGCAAGGTCATCGAGGACATGAGCCGCGATGACGGCAACACGTACTTCCTCGGCAACCCCGGCAGCGGCTTCGCCAAGGAGTTCCCGACGCCGGTTCGTGACTACGACGCGGTCACCGTCTACCTGAACCGCACGTTCACGGAAGGCTGGCTGGCGCAGGCGAGCTACACGTGGTCCCGCCTGTACGGCAACTACCCCGGTCTGTTCCGTCCGGAGAACAACCAGCTCGATCCGAACATCCTCGCGGACTTCGACCTGATCGCCCTCCTGAACAACCGCAAGGGCCTGCTGCCCTTCGACCGTACGCACGCCATCAAGGTGTTCGGTGCCAAGGAGATCAACTTCTCCAACGCGCTGTCCGCCAGCATCGGTCTGTCCTACCGCGGCAACTCGGGCCAGCCGATCAACTACCTGGGCGCCTACCCGGGCTACGGCCAGGACGAGACTTTCATCCTGCCGCGCGGCACCGGTGGTCGTACCCCGTGGATCAACAGCGTTGACTCCAACGTGGGTGTGAACTACCGCGTGAGCAAGGACAGCGTCGTCACCTTCACCCTGGACGTGTTCAACCTCTTCAACTTCCAGGGCGTGGACAGCGTGGACGAGTCCTACACGTTCCGTAACGTCCTCCCGGTCTACGACGAGGCGACCCAGACCCCCGGTACGGTGGCGGACCTCCCCACGGCTGACAGCGAGGGCGGCGTTCCGCGTGCCGACGTCGACGGGAACCTGGCGTTCGAGGACGTGAACAAGAACTTCAAGAACCCCGATCGCTACCAGGCCCCGCGGCAGATCCGCTTCGGTGTCCGGTACACGTTCTAAACCAGCATCCACGTGAGGAAGATCAGCAACATGCGCAAGAGCATTCTTTCAACGCTGGTGATGCTGGGGGCCGCGGGCAGCCTGACCGCCTGCGACTTCGAACAGCCGAACGCCGGGTGCATCGTCCAGGAAGGCAACTGGTTCGCGAAGTTCGATGCCATCGACGTGCCCACGGGTCCGAACTGCGCTGGGTCGGAGGCCCTCCTGGGCGACGACCTTGGCGTGTACAAGTTCGCGAATCCGGACCAGGGTACGGCTCAGTTGGTGATCCGTCCCTTCAGCCTCGCGGCGCTGGGCAAGTTCGATCCGGTCAACGACTACAGCAGCCTCCAGACGATCGGTAGCCTGGAGACGACCACGGACGCGGACGACTTCTGCACCGCGACGGAGTTCAGCCCCGCGAACGTCAATGCTTCGCAGGCGACCACTCCGCAGGCCGTCACGTACCAGTTCGCCAACGTCAAGGTGTACTCGAACCCGGGTGCACCGGGCACGCAGATGTCGGGCGAGCTCACGTACACGAACAACGGCTGCGTCTCCCACTACGTCATGCGGGCGATGTGGCCGTCCACGGGCTGCGACCCCGAGGCGGATCCGAACGATCCTGCCGACGGTCCGGCGACGTGCGGTGTCGGCTCCGGCATCAACCCGGACTTCAAGGTGCAGTGCGATCCCGACCTGGGCGCCTGCGTCCTGACGGACAGCGTCCCGTCGTTCAAGTAGTCGTCGGTCCTACACGGCGACCCTGAAGTGCTTCGCGGCCCCGGCGGCTCCTCCCCCACGAGGGAGTAGCGGTCCGGGGCCGCGGTGTTTATGCAACCTGCATTCCACTGTCTGGAGGACCATGGAGGGCCGATACGAACTCATTGAGCACGTCTGCTCGCTTCTGGCGGACGAGCAGGGAACGCTCCGCAAGGAGGCGCCCTACCGGGTCGCGCTCTGCTACCCGAGCCCCTACCACGTGGGCATGAGCTCGCTGGGTTACCAGGCCATCTACCGGGAGGTGCATGAACACGCGGGGGCTACGGCCGAGCGTGTCTTTCTTCCCGATGATGTCGAGACATACAAGAGAACACGGACGCCATTGTTTACCTGGGAATCCCAGGCGCCGGTGTCTGGTTTTGCAATGCTTGCCTTCTCTGTGGCGTATGAGTTGGAGCTCACAGGGTTGTTCACGATGTTGGAGTTGTCTGGTTTGCCGGTTCTTGCGGCGGAGCGGAATGCCAGGCACCCGCTGGTGGTGGCGGGCGGTCCGCTGACGTTCTCGAACCCGGATCCGCTGGAGCCCTTCGTGGACGTGCTGGTCCAGGGCGAGGCGGAGGACCTCATCCACGTGCTGCTGGAGGCCGCGGCCTCCATGGAGCGTGAGGCGCTGTTGGAGCACCTGGCGCGGATCCCCGGCTTCCGGGTGCCCGGGCGGGGCGGGGCGCGCTACCACGTGGCGAAGGCGACGGACGCGCGGCTGCCGGCCCGGACGCAGATCATCACGCCGCACACGGAGCTGCGCTCGATGTTCCTCATCGAGCCGGAGCGGGGTTGTTCGCGCGGCTGTCACTACTGCGTCATGCGCCGGACGACGAATGGCGGCATGCGCACGGTGCCCCCGGAGCGCATCCTGTCCCTCATCCCCGACCATGCGAAGCGCGTGGGGCTGGTGGGTGCGGCGGTCACGGATCATCCCCGCATCGTGGAGCTGCTTCGCACCCTCGTGGACTCCGGCCGGGAGGTGGGCGTGTCCTCGCTGCGCGCGGACCGGCTCACGCAGGAGCTGGTGGATCAGCTGCGGCGGGGTGGGGCGACGAACCTCACGGTGGCCGCGGACGGGGCTTCGCAGAAGATGCGGGACCTGGTGGACCGCAAGCATTCCGAGGAGCAGATCGTCCGCGCGGCGCGGTTCGCCCGGACCGCGGGGATGAAGCAGCTCAAGGTCTACAACGTGGTGGGCCTGCCGCATGAGGACGACGCGGACATCGACGAGCTGATCCGCTTCACCACGGAGCTGTCCCGCATCCTGCCCGTGGCGCTGGGGGTCGCGCCCTTCGTGGCCAAGCGCAACACGCCGCTGGACGGGGCGCCCTTCGCGGGCCTGCGCGAGGTGGAGAACAAGCTGGAGCGGCTGCGCAAGGGGCTGCGTGGCCGGGCGGAGGTGCGTCCCACCTCCGCGCGCTGGGCCTGGGTGGAGTACATGCTGGCCCAGTGCGGCCCGGAGGCGGGTCTGGCGGCGATGGACGCCTGGCGCGCTGGGGGCTCCTTCGCCGCGTGGAAGCGGGCCTTCCAGGAGCGGGAGTGCGTCCCCTACCTGGCCCGCCGGGTGGAAGACGGGCGGCGGCAGCCCACGGTGTGGCCCATCGTGCCGGGCCGCCCCCCTCCCCAGCCGTCCGCCGCCTGACGGGACCCGCAAGGCCGTACCCGACAAGCCCCGCTTTCCGCTACAAGACGCTCAGCGGGGCCGATGGCCGGCACTCGCATGGCCTCGGAGCGCATCTGGTGAGCACGCAGCGCGTGGAAAAGTCGTGGCAGACGAAGGGCCTCAAGGACTACCCGACGGAGGCCCTGCTGGGCACGCTGGGGCACTACGGCGTCCCCGTGAGCGAGGCGGACTACCGCAAGCTCGCGGAGACGGCGTACCCGCTGGGCATCGCCCAGCAGTGGAAGAGCACCTGGAAGGGCACCGGCCCGTTCAAGGACTACGTCGTGGCCGCGGCCGTGGAGCTGTGGCGCCGCTGGATGGGCGACCGTGTGTCCCCGCAGGAGTTCACGGAAGGGCTGGCGGCGCTGATGAACGCGCTCGTGCAGCGCCTGAACAAACTGCAGGACGCCCCGGTGCCCGCCGCCTTCGAGCGCCTGAAGTCGCTGCGCTCGCGGCTGACGCTGGATGACAAGGGCGCGCTGCCCGCGCCGTTCCTCCAGGAGGCGCTGGCGCCCTTCTCGGAGAAGGACGCGGAGCTGTTCGACAGCCTGGCGGAGTCGCTGGCGGTCCAGGGCCACCACGACGACGCGGCGGCCTTCGCCGACATCGAGGAGTTCCTGCTGCCCGACCGGCGCGGCATCTCCCAGGCGGTGGTCCGCTCCGCCCGGGGCGAGCGCGAGCCCGCCATCCAGGACCTGAAGAACCTCATCCACGACACGGCGCGCGCGCCCATCTCCCGCCTGCTGGCGGTGGACGGCCTCATCCACCTGCAGGCGTGGATTGACGCGTCCATCGAGGGCCGCGCGCTGCTGGCGGAGGCGGAGAAGGCGAACGACATCCACCTGTCGCTCGACCTGGTGCCCCGCCTGGAGCACATCTTCAAGCAGCAGAACGACCGCGCCGCGCTCCTGGAGCTGATGGGCACGCAGGAGCGGCTGGAGGCCCAGCACGACAAGATGCACCCGGGCCACCGTCAGCACCGGCACCAGCACGCCCAGCCGCAGCGCCGTCGTTAACAGGCCGGGCGGTCGCTCACCCCGTCCCCGTGCGCTTGGGGCTCCGCGACCGCGGAGCCCTGGCGTCGGCCGTGTCGGGAGGAGCGGCTGCCACGGGCTCCGCTGCTTCGAGCGAAGCCTCGCCCCCGGGCGTTGGCGCCTGTGCGTCCGGTCTGACGGGCAGCTCCGTGGCGGTGCGCTTGAGCTTCACCGCGCTCACCCCGGAGACGCCTTCGGCCACGTCGCGCACGGGCACCACGGCGCCCACGGTGGTGTAGCGGATGGCGCCCGTCTGTGTGAAGGCGTGCTTGAGCGCGTACTCCTTCGCGCGGGGCAGGAACCACTCGCGCACCCGGGGCAGGGGCAGCACGTGCAGCTCTCCCTGGGTGAGGAACACGTACACCATCAGGTCCGCGCCGCTGTAGAGGAAGCAGCCGGGGGTGTCCTTCTCCAGGTTGGACACCAGCTCGAAGAAGTAGCGGCGGCGGGTGGCGTTGCGGTCGCCCTTCACCTCGATGCCGCGCACCTCTCCCGAGGGCAGCTCCCACAGCAGGTCCACGCCCCGGTGCTGGAAGCGTGGATCCAACTGCACGTCGTGCACGCGCGACCCGGGCTCCGTCTCCAGGAGCCACGCGCGGGCGTGCTGCACGGCCCGGTCGGCCGCGCCCTGCACGCCCCTCATGCTGAAGCTGCGGCCTCCCATGCTACGGGCGGCGCAGCTCGACGCCGGAGGCCACGAGCTGGATTTCGCGCGGCTTGCCGTCGGTGCCGCGCGGGACGATGGCGCCCTCGGCCTCGTAGTGCTTCGCGTGGGCGTCGCTCAGCTCCGCGACCTTCACCACGCCCTCCACGCGCGCCTGCGAACCCGCGGAGTCCAGCGGGACGAAGAAGCCGTAGTCCTTGAACGTCACGCGCACGCCCGGGCTCTTGGCGTCCTGGGCCAGCTCCATCCAGCAGCCCTTCTTCTCACAGGCCTTGCGCACCTGGCCCTCCACGCGCACGGACTTGCCGTCGTGGGCCTGGGGCTTGGCGAGCAGCTCCGCGAGCTTCACGGTGGGCGCGCCCTTGAGGGCCTCGCCCCGGGTGAGCGTCCAGCCGGTGTCCGCAGCCTTGGGGGCTTCGGCGGCCTTGGCCTCGGCGGGGTGGTGGCAGTCGCTCTTCTCGGCGGCGGCCTTGGCGGGCGCGGGCGTCTTCTCCGCCGCGAGGGCCACGAGGGGAACGGCGACCAGCGTCAGCAGGGCGGAGCGGAGCATGTGCATGCCCGTTCGCTTAGCCCAGGTTTCCGGGCCCGGGCAAGGCGGCCCTTCCATCCTTCCGGCTTGTCCCGCACACTCGGCGCGAGGAGCGTATGAAGGTCACCATCCCCGCCCCCAACCGCCGGTTGGGTTCATTCGAATGGCTCGGCCTCGTCGGACTCGGGGGGCTGCTCGTGGGCCGGTATGTCCCCGTGGCGCGGCTCATCCCGTTCTGGGGCTGTGTGCTGCGTGAGCATACAGGCTGGCCCTGCCTGGGCTGTGGGCTTACCCGCGTGGCGGACCGCGTCGCGCACTTCAACATCCCGGGGGCCTGGGAGGCGAACCCGTTGGGCACCGTGTTCGCGCTGCTGTTCGCGGCGGCCGCGGTGGTGACGGTGCTGCACTTCGTCTTCGCGCTGCCCATTCCGGAGGTCGAACTGGAGGAGCGCGAATGGCGGTGGGTGCGCATCGCGTTCCCGCTGGTGTTGCTCGCCAATTACGCCTACGTCGTGGTGCACACCCGCTTCCCGCACCTGCTGTCCTAGGCGCCCGCGCCCCTTCCTCCGTGCTCTCCGCCTTCCTCCTGCTGGGCTACCTCTGCGGCTCCGTCCCCTTCGGCGTGCTGCTGACGCGGTGGCTGCGCGGCGTGGACGTGCGTGCCAGCGGCAGCGGCAACATCGGCGCGACCAACGTCACGCGCGTCGCGGGCAAGAAGCTGGGCGCGGTGGTGCTGCTGCTGGACGCGGTCAAGGGCGCGGTGCCCGTGGGGCTCGCACTGCACTGGATGCCCGGGGATTCGCTGGCGCACGCGCTGGTGGGGCTGTCCGCGGTGCTGGGGCACGTGTACCCGGTGTGGCTCAAGCTCAAGGGTGGCAAGGGCGTGGCCACCGCGCTGGGCGTGCTGTGCGTGCTGGTGCCCACGGCGGCGCTCGCCGGGGCGGTCATCTACGGGCTGGTGGTGGCGAAGTGGCGCGTCAGTTCGGTGGGCTCGCTGTCCGCCGCCGTCGTCGCCATCGTCACCGCGTTCCTCACCGCGCGCTCCCGCGACTACGTGCTGCTCACCGCGGGCCTATTCGTCCTCATGCTCTGGACGCACCGGAGCAACCTCCAGCGACTCGCCCGGCGCACCGAGCACCGGCTTTGAGAGGCCGGCCGGGGCGCGGTAGCCCAGGAGGGTGCAGGGGATGGGGCCGTTCCACACGTCGCGGCGGATCGCCGGGCGCGCGTGGAAGGCGCTCTCGAAGGCGGGGTTGCCGGACAGCACCCACACCTTCCAGCCCGGCAGCGCGCGCAGCGAGTCGCCCAGCTTGAAGTAGAAGGTCTTCATGCCCTTCTGGCCACCGGAGCCCAGCCGGTCGCCGTAGGGCGGGTTGGTGAGGATGAGCCCGCCGCCCTCCGGAAGCGGCCCGAGCTTCGTCGCGTCACCTTCCGCGAGCTGGACCTCTTCCCCCAGCTTCGCCGCCTTCACGTTGCGGTCCGCGGCCTCCAGGGCCTCCTCGCTCTTGTCGAAGCCGAGGATGGGGACCTCCACCTTGCGCTCGTTGCGCCGTGCGTCCGCGCGCAGGTCCGCGAGCAGCTCCCGTGCCCGAGGGCCCATGTGCGGCCAGCGCTCCACCGCGAAGCTGCGGCCGATGCCCGGGGCGCGCCTGCGGGCGATGAGGCCGCCTTCGATGACGATGGTGCCCGAGCCGCACATCGGATCCACCAGCGCCTCCTGGCCCGTGTAGCCCGCCGCTCGCAGCAGGGCCGCGGCCAGGTTCTCCTTCAGGGGGGCGGGGGTGGGGCGCACGCGGTAGCCGCGACGGTGCAGCGGGTCTCCCACCAGGTCCAGGGACAGCGACAGCTTCTCCTTCACCAGGTGCGCCACCACGGACACGTCCGGGTTGCGCGTGTCCACGTCCGGCCGGGAGCCCAGCTTGGTGCGCAGCCGGTCCACGATGGCGTCCTTCACCTTCAGCGCCACGAAGCCCGAGTGCGCGTGCTCGGTGTCCTTCAGGTTGGCATCCACCGCGAACGTGACGTTGGTGGTGAGGTGCTCCTCCCACGGCACGCTGGCCACGGCGTCGTAGAGGCCCTGCGCGCCCGGGGCCTCGAACTCGCCCAGCGGGTAGAGCACGCGCATCGCGATGCGGGACCAGAGGCAGACGTTGAGGGCCTCGTCGAGCGCGGCCATGAAGCGCACGCCGCCGCGGTCCTGGCGGATGCGCTTCGCGCCGAGTTCCTTCAACTCCTCGGCCAGCAGGTCCTCGGTGCCGCGTGCGGCGGTGGCGAATAGGGCAAGACGTTCAGCCATGGTGCACCGCCCTTAGACGAGCGCGCGACGAATGTCATGTGGCCACGACCTCGTAGAGCGCGAAGGTGGCGTCCTCCTGGGAGGCGCTGGCCCCCCTGGCCCGCTGGAAGTCCTCGGACTGGAAATAGGCCTTCATCGCCTCGCGGTCCGTCCAGCGCGTCACCAGCAGGATTTCAGGCGAGCGCTCGAACGAGCGCAGCACCTCCAGGCCCAGGAAGCCCGCGTGGCCATCCACCCGCCGCGAGCGCTCCTGGAGCCGCTGGACCCAGCCGTCCGCCTCTTCGG
Source organism: Corallococcus sp. CA047B (assembly GCF_003612065.1). Classification (NCBI taxonomy): domain Bacteria; kingdom Pseudomonadati; phylum Myxococcota; class Myxococcia; order Myxococcales; family Myxococcaceae; genus Corallococcus; species Corallococcus sp. CA047B. The sequence continues at coordinate 2,043 of NZ_RAWD01000279.1, read as the reverse complement.
GCGGGGCGCGGAAGCGGGAGATGGCGACGATCATTCGGGGTGGCTCCTGGTGGCGCCCGGAGCAGAACCGGAGCGCCCCCGAGGGGAAACGTCCGGGGAACGGGTGTCCGTTCCCCGGGAAGCACGTTGGCGTTGGGCTACATCGCCCCGGCGCCGGGCATGTCGCCCAGGCCGCGCAGCAGCACCTCGCGGGGCTTGGCGCCGTCCGCGGGGCCCACCACGCCGTCGCGCTCCATGCGTTCAATCATGCGCGCCGCACGGTTGTAGCCGATGCGCATCTTGCGCTGGAGCATGGAGATGGAGACCGAGCGCATCTCGCTGACCGCCGCGAGCGCCTGGTCGTAGAGCTCGTCGGACAGTTCGTCCTCCTGCTCTCCGCCCTCCACGTCCTCGTCGCGCGGCTTGAGGATGGACTCGTCGAAGACGGGCTTGCCCTGGGCCTTGAGGTGGTCCACCGCCTTCTTGATCTCCTGCTCGGACACGTAGGCGCCGTGCACGCGCTGCAGGTGGGCGCTGGTGGGCGGCATGATGAGCATGTCGCCCATGCCCAGTAGGGCCTCCGCGCCCACCGTGCCGAGAATCGTCATCGAGTCCGGCTTCGAGCGCAGCATGAAGCTGATGCGCGTGGGGAAGTTGGCCTTGATGATGCCGGTGACGACGTCCGTGGACGGACGCTGCGTCGCGACCATCAGGTGGATGCCGGCCGCTCGCGCCATCTGCGCCAGCCGCGCCACGTACGTCTCCACCTCGCGGCTCGCGACCATCATCAGGTCCGCGAGCTCGTCGATGATGACCACGATGTAGGGCAGCTTCTTGAGCTCCTTCTTGGCCTCGCCCGCGGCCTCCACCGGCTCGGGCGCGTCGCCCTCCTCCTCGAACTCCGCGTCCACCTCGCCGTCGGCCTCCAGGTCGGGGGCGGGCTCGGAGACGATGGCTTCACGCAGCTCGTCGGAGTCGTCCTCGCGCGGGGCGGCCACGCCCATGCCCTCGCTCGCGGAAGCGGGGGACGTGCTGCCCTCCACGTCCACGACGAAGAGCTTCTTGGGCTTGGTCTTCTTCTTCGCGGCGGGCGCGGGCGCGGCGGCCTTCACCTCCGACGCGCTGGTCTCCACCAGCTTGTTGTAGCCGGCGATGTTGCGCACGCCCGCCTCGGACAGGAGCTGGTAGCGGCGCTCCATCTCCTCCACCGCCCAGCGCAGCGCGAGCGCGGCCTTCTTGGGGTCGGTCACGACGGGGAGCAGCAGGTGGGGGATGCCCTCGTAGACGGAGAGCTCCAGCATCTTCGGGTCCACCATGATGAAGCGGACCTCCTCGGGCGTGGCCTTGAGGAGGATGCTCATGATCATCGCGTTCACCGCCACGGACTTGCCGGAGCCGGTGGTTCCCGCGATGAGCAGGTGGGGCGCCTTCACCAGGTCGAAGACGTACGGCATGCCTTCGATGTCCTTGCCCACGCACATGGTGAGCTTGCTGGCGCTCTTCTGGAACGTGTCCTGTTCGGCGATCTCCTTGAGGAACACCGTCTCGCGGTCGCGGTTGGGGACCTCGATGCCGACCACACCCTTGCCGGGGATGGGGGCCACGATGCGCACGCGCATGGCCTCCATCGCCATGGCCAGGTCGTCCTGGAGCGCGGCGATCTTGCTGACCTTGATGCCCGGGCCCGGCAGGAACTCGTACATGGTGACGACGGGACCGGGGCGGATCTCCACCACCTCGCCCACGATGCCGAAGTCCGCGAGCTTCGCGCGCAGCTTCTCCGCCGTGACGAGGAACGCGTCCTTGTCCAGCGCGGTGCGCTCCTTCTTGTCCGCCTCCAGCACGTCCAGCGGCGGCAGCGAGAAGCTCTTGCGGTCACCGACGAACTCGAACTGGTCCTGCGGCCGCTTCACGGCGGTGGGCTTGGGCGGGGCCTTGGGCTCCACGATGAGGGGCATGCGCGCCAGCGCGGAGGGCGGCGCGGGCACGAGCGCGTTGCCGGGCGAGGCCGCGATGGGCTTCTCCGCCTTCTCCGCCACCAGGGGCTTCGCGGGGGCTTCCGCC
>NZ_RAWD01000278.1:0-13020 GCF_003612065.1 Corallococcus sp. CA047B | reverse complement strand
GGGTCCGGCTCCGGGGCGGGGCGACGGTCCAACTGGAAGGGGTGTGCTTCCAGGGCTCGCGGGTGGCGCTGAGCCAGGAAGGGGGCGTGGCGGAGGTCGAGCGGGCAGGCGTCTCGCAAGGCACGGGCCCGGCGTTCCTCGCGGTGGGCGGCACGTTGAAGCTGGTGGACGTGCGGGTGCAGGGGCACGAGTACGGCCTGACGACGAACGGGGCCCGGGTGTCGGTGCGCGGCTTCACCTCGGAGCACGCCACGCGGGCTGGCCTGGGGCTCACGACGACGACCGGCCTGCTGGAGGACGTGGTCGTGAAGGACGCGGGCACCTACGGGGCCTTGCAGCTCACGAACTCGGACCTGGAGGTCCGGCGCTTCCGACTGGAAGGCTCGCGGGAGTACGGCGTGGTGGCGGTGCAGGGGCGCCTGCGCCTGCGCGACGGACGCATCCTGGGCGTGAGCACGGCGGACGGCATCGCGGGAGACGGACTCCACCTGCGCCAGGTGGAGGCGGACGTGGCCACCGTCACGGTCCAGGACGCGAAGGGCACCTGCGTGCTGGCGGCGCAGCGGGCCCGCGTGGTGTTGCGCGACGCCCGGCTCCTGGCGTGCGGACTCGCGGCGTTGTCGGTGGACTCGAAGGCCACCGTGGATGCCCGGAACATCGAAGCCCTCGACGCCGGCGAGTCCGTGCTGCTGGCCATCGAAGAGGGCCAGTTGCGCGTGGAAGCCCTCACCTCGAAGGACGCCCGGGGCCCGCTGGTGTCCGCGGACTGCGAGGGCCAGACGCGCGTCCGTCTCCGCCAGGTCGATGCAGGCCACACGCGCGGCCTGGACGCGCCCTGCGTCCAGGTCGAAGCGGAAACCGGACCCCGGGCCCCCTGAGTTCGTCCCTCAACCCGGAGTGGAGGACGCGGGCTCGGGGGACATGGGCGTGGCGCGCTTCTCCAGCCACTCGCGGATGACGGGATAGACCTCTGTCGGCGCGCCGGTGCCGAAGATGAGGTCGCCGTGGCCGTAGTCCATCTTGTCTCCGCGGTCCCGACCGAAGACGTGCAGGGTACGGTCGGGCGACGTGAGCAGGGCGTACTGCGCCTCCACGTTGGCCGCGGTGGCCAGCCGGTCCGCGCTGCCGCCCATCACGAGCACGGGCTGCTGGAGCTTCGCGATGCCCGCGCGCCAGTCCGTCTTGCGGTCGTACGAGCGGAACACGTCGTGGGCAATCCAGTCCTCGAACTGGAGCAGCACCTTGCGGCTCATCGCCGCCATCATGTTGACGGACAGCTGCCGCAGGACACGTGGCGAGACGTGCCGGGGATTCACCACGATGTCCGACAGGGGCAGGGCGAGGTAGCCCAGGAAGGGCGCGACGCTGGCGCTCATCCACTCCTGCCGGATGCTCCCCGGCCACGCGGCGCGCACGCCCAGCGAGATGAGCGCGCGCAGGAAGGGCGCTGACTTGAGGTGCACCGGCGCCCCCAGCTCCAACAGGCCCGCGAGCTTCCCGCCCTCGGCGCCCTGGGCCACGCCGTAGCCCACCAGTCCTCCCAGCGAATGGCCCAGCCAGAAGGCCTGCTTCGCGCCCGTCTCCTTCAGCGCCAGTTCCAGGAGGGCCGGCCCGTCCTGGGTGATGTGGTCGTCGATGGTGAAGTCCGTGGGCCGCCGGCCCTGGGGCGGACGGCGAGAGTGCCCGGTGCCGCGCCACTCCACGCTGAAGCAGTCGAAGCCGGCCTCGGTGAGGTAGTGGGCCACGGAGTAGGGCGGCTCGAAGTCGAAGGTGTAGCGGTTGGCCGCCAGCCCGTGGCACAGCAGCACGGGCTCGGCGAAGCGACGGACGGGGGCCCGCCGGGCGTGCACAGCCAGCTCCCATCCATCGGCGCAGCGCACCCGCAGCATCTCGGGCAGGGGGCCGCGCAGGCGGTACCAGCGCCGGACTAGCAGGACCCACAGGATATTCACGAGCAGCAGGACGACCGCTGCCTCCACTGCCCACAGGGCCCATTGCCCGTACGGCATTTCTCCTCCATGCGACCGGGGACCGACTCCAGCGCGAATAAAACCCTGCTAAGGTCCGTTCCCTCGCCGTTTCTGCCGCAGCGGCAGCCGACCACCAGGGGAAGTCGAGGGAACGATGAAGCTACGGAAACTGATGTTCGTGCTCCCGAACCTCTTCACCGTCACCTCCATCTTCTGTGGCTTTTACGCCATCACCCTGTGTTCGGGTGAAGCGGAGCCGGTGCAGCTGTACCAGGCGGCCCTGGCCATCCTCTTCGCCATGTTCTTCGACGGGTTCGACGGACGGGTGGCCCGGCTGACGAAGACGCAGAGCGACTTCGGCATGCAGCTCGACAGCCTGGCGGACGTCATGTCCTTCGGGGTCGCGCCGGCGCTGCTCGTCTACAAGTGGGCGCTGGCCCCCATGGGCTTCTGGGGCCTGTTCATCTCCTTCGCGTTCATGGCGTGCGGCGCCATGCGGCTCGCGCGCTTCAACGTGCTCGCCATGCGCAACCCGCACGGCGGCGGTGGAGGCTACTTCGTGGGCCTGCCCATCCCGTTGGCCGCGGGAGTGCTCGTCTCGCTCATCATCTCCCACCACGTGGCCTCGGAGGGCGAGGTGCTGGGCGATGGGGCCCGCATGCCGGTGGCGGTGGCGGTGGGGGCCCTGTCGCTGCTGATGGTGTCCACGGTGCGCTACCGCACCTTCAAGGACGCCCGGCCCGGCCTGAAGACGGGGCTCGTCTTCCTGGTCATGGCGCTCACGGGCGGGTTCATTGCCCGGCAGTTCCATCCGGCCTGGGTGCTGGTGACGTACTTCTTCGCGTACCTGCTGATGGGGCTGGTGGAGTCCGCGGTCTCGGTGCGCAGCCGGCTGGCGTCGCGCAAGGTCGGCGCGGGTTCCGTCGCGGCGGTGGCCGTGGCGACCGTGCTCGACGAGGACGACGACGAGGACTCCGAGCCGAACGCCACCGACGACGGCCCCGCGTACCTCTGAGCAGTCAGGCAGGGGAAGCCGGACGCGGACCGTGCCCTCCCGGCCCGGGACCGCTAGGATGCCCGGCCCATGCGCGTCGAGCTGCTGTGCACCGGTGACGAACTCGTCACCGGCCTCATCACGGACACCAACAGCACCTATCTGGAAGGCCGCCTCTTCGACCTGGGCGTGAAGGTCGAACGGGTGACGGTGGTGGGTGACGTGCGCCCGGACATCACGGGCGCGCTGCTGGAGGCCTCGGCGCGCGCGGACGTGGTCATCGTGTCGGGGGGCCTCGGGCCCACGGCGGATGACTTCACGCTGGAGTGCGCCGCGGCCGCGGCCGGCGTGCCCCTGGAAGAAGACGCGCGGGTGCTGGGCTGGATCGAGGAGCAGTACGCCTCGCGAGGCATGGCCATCAATCCGGGAGCCCTGCGCATGGCGCGGATTCCCACGGGCGCCGAACCGGTGCGCAACCCCCAGGGCTCGGCGCCGCTGGTCATCCAGAAGCTCGGCCGTGCGCGGTTGTTCTTCCTGCCGGGCGTCCCGCGTGAATACCGGGCGCTGGTGGACGGAGAAGTGCTGCCGCGCGTGCGGGGCTGGCTCGCCTCTGAACCCCACCGCATCTTCCGGGCCTTCCGCCTGCTGCGCACGGTGCGCCTGCCCGAATCGGTGTTGAACCAGCAGGTGATGCCCCTGGCCCCGAGCCATCCCCGGGTGGTGTTCGGCTTCCGCACGCACGCGCCCGAAAACCACCTGAAGCTGATGGCCGAAGCGCCCACCCAGGCGGAGGCCGACGCCGCGCTCGCCGCCGCGGAGGCCGCGTGTCGCGTGGTGCTGGGCACGCACGTGTACGGCGCGGATGCCAACGAGTACGCCCCGGCCCTCCTGGCGCTGCTGTCGCGCGCGGGCCACACGCTGGCGGTGGCGGAGAGCTGCACGGGTGGCCTCATCGCGCAGGACCTCACGGCCGTTCCGGGTGCCAGCCAGGTGTTCCTGGGGGGCGCGGTCGTCTACTCGGAGAAGATGAAGTCCGCCTGGGTCGGTGTTCCGCCTGACGTCCTGGAGAAGCACAGCGCGGTGTCCCGGCAGACGGCCCTCGCGATGGCCGAGGGGGTTCGCACCGCCTGCGGCACGACCTTCGGCCTGTCGGTGACGGGCTACGCCGGTCCGGGAGGCGGGACGCCCGAGGATCCGGTGGGCACCGTCTACTGCGCGCTGGCCGGTCCCGGCTTCGAGTCCCGCTGCGAGCGCGTGTCGCTCGCGGGTGACCGCGACCGCGTGCGTCTGTTCGCCGCATCCCACGTGCTGGAAATGTTGAGGTTGCACCTGCTCGCCGCCCCCGTGTCTCCATGAGTCGCTCCAAATCAAAGCGTCCCCGTCCTTCCACTCCGGAAGCGCCGTCCACGGCGTCCCAGGTCCCTTCCTCCGGAGCCATGTCGGGCCTGGATGCCCCCGGGGCCTCCGCTCCGCCCGAGCAGGCTTCCTCCGCAACGCCAGCGGAGGTCGCGGGTCCGCCCTCGGCCCCGGCCGCGACGGGGGCGCATCCGGTGCGGAGCGCGCTGCGCCTGTGGCTGTCGGCCTACCGGGTGGAGGTGATGCTGTTCCTGGTGGCGTTCGCGGTGCTGTCCAGCTTCAGCTCGCAGCGCTTCCTCCGGCAGAGCGCCGCGCCGCACTTCATCTACCAGGCGCAGTCCTGGCTGGACGGGCGGCTGGACGTGGATCCGCAGGTGCTGCCCAACCTGGAGGACTGGGCCTGCGTGCGGCTGGTGGATGGCCAGAAGGTGCGGTGCGAGGGCCGTCCGCGCCAGGACGATCGCTGGTTCGTCAGCTTCCCGTCGTTCCCCGCCGTGGTGATGCTCCCCTTCGTCGCGCTGCACGGCTACCAGTTCAACGACACGTCCTTCGGCGTCTTCGTGGGCGCGCTCGCGGTGGCGCTCTTCTATTCGCTGCTGCGCTTCCTCGCGCAGGAAGGGGAGACGGAGCGCAACCGCGATGACAACGTGGTGCTGTCGCTCGTGCTCGCCTTCGGCACGCTGTTCTTCTACTGCGCCATCCGGGGCGAGGTGTGGTTCAGCGCGCAGGTGATGGGCGTGGCGCTCACGTGCCTGTACGTGCGCAACGCCGCGCGGGCCCGGCGTCCCCTGCTCGCGGGCCTCTTCTTCTCCATGGCCGTGCTGACCCGCACGCCGCTCGTCTTCGCGGGCCTCTTCTTCGTCCTGGAGGCGCTCTGCCCGGGACCGGACCGGCTGGCCCAGCTCAAGGCGCTGTCCACCACGTGGAAGAGCGCGCTTCGCAAGCTCGTGCTCTTCGGTCTGGGGGCCGCGCCCCTGGCCATGCTCGCCGCCGCCTACAACGTCTACCGCTTCGGCAAGCTGGGGGAGTTCGGCCACTCGTACCTGTTCAACAACCGGGTGAACGTGGACATCGACCGCTTCGGGCTCTTCAACATCGAGTACCTGTCGCGCAACCTCCAGGCCGCGTTCCTCAAGCTGCCCCAGGTGTCCCTGTCGCCGCCCCGGCTGTCGTACGACCCGCATGGGCTGACGTTGCTGCTCACGCTGCCCCTGCTGGTGTTCCTGCTGGTGCCTCGCACGCGTCCCCGGCTGCACTGGCCCCTGTGGCTGACCGTGGCGGTGTGCGCGCTGCCCGGCCTTTTCTACCAGAACACCGGCTACATGCAGTTCGGCTTCCGGTTCAGCCTGGACTACACGCCCTACCTGTTGCTGCTCTTCGCCGTGGGGGGATGGTCCCTGCGCAACCGCGCGGTGGTGGCCGTGCTGGCGCTTGGCGTGCTGGTGAACTTCTGGGGCGCCGTGGCCTTCCGTGGCTACACGGAGTACGTCCGGAACTGGTAGGCCTGCGGGGCCCGGCGGCTTGTCTTCGCCGGGCTCCGCGCGCAGATAAGAGGCGACATGCAACCTCCCTCCGGTCAGCCCCCTCCTGGCAAGCGTTGGCACACCCGTGAGGACAGCGGCATCCGCCTGGATGCCACGTTGCGCTGGTGGCACGACGACGAACCCATCGAGCACCCGAAGATCATCGAACTCTTCAACGCCTCCCTGGTCCTGGATGACGACGGGCGCTACCAGCTCCGCATCGCTTCGGACTGGTGTTACGTCCAGGTGGAGGACGCGGCCTACGAGGTGCGCACCGTGGACGTCACGCCCGACGAGCGCGTGTCCCTGCGCTTGAGCGACCGGACGGCGGAAGCACTGGACCCGACCTCGCTCCAGCTTTCGCCCGACGGGGTCCTGACCTGCCGGGTGAAACAGGGCAGGGCGAAGGCACGCTTCTCGCGCGATGCGCAGTACCAGTTTGGCGAACTGCTGGAAGAAGGCCCGGAAGGGCGCCTGATGTTGCGGACGGGTCTGCGACATCTGGAGGTCCCCCTCTCACTGGATGCGTTCCACCCGGCTTCCTAGGCAGCTTCGATGGAGGCCTGCGCCATAGGCGGCGCGCTGGCGCCGGCCAGCTCGCGCGCCAGGGACTCCAGGACCTCGGGATGTTCACGCAGCCATTCGGAGGCCCGCTCACGCCCCTGGCCGATGCGCTCGCCTCGCAGGCTGAAGTGGCTGCCGGACTTCTCCATCACGCCGGCGCCCACGGCCAGGTCCAGCACCTCGGCGGCGCGGTGGATGCCCGTGCCGTAGAGCACGTCGAACTCCGCCTCCTGGAACGGAGGCGCCAGCTTGTTCTTCACCACCTTCACGCGGGCCCGTGAACCCACCACTGCGTCGCCCTCCTTGAGGTTGCCGGTGCGGCGGATCTCCATCCGCACGGACGAATAGAACTTCAGCGCATTGCCGCCCGTCGTCGTCTCCGGGTTGCCGAACATCACGCCAATCTTCATGCGGATCTGGTTGATGAAGATGATGCACGTGCCGGAGCGACTCACCGCGCCGGTGAGCTTGCGCAGGGCCTGGCTCATCAGTCGCGCCTGGACGCCCATGTGCGCGTCCCCCATCTCCCCTTCGATTTCCGCGCGAGGCACCAGCGCCGCCACCGAGTCCACCACGATGAGGTCCACGGCCCCCGAGCGCACGAGCTGCTCGGTGATCTCCAGCGCCTGCTCGCCAGTATCGGGTTGGGCCACCAGCAGTTCCGCCGTGCGCACCCCCAGCTTGCGCGCGTAGGACAGGTCCAGCGCGTGCTCCGCGTCGATGAAGGCCGCCACGCCGCCCACGGCCTGCACTTGCGCGATGGCGTGCAGGGTCAGCGTCGTCTTCCCGGAGGATTCATTGCCGAACAGCTCCACCACGCGGCCTCGCGGATAGCCGCCCACACCCAGAGCCCGGTCCAGTCCCACCGACCCCGTGGGAATGATCGCGACCTTCTGCTCCGGAGCATCCGCGCCGAGCGTCATCACCGCGCCCCGGCCGAACTGCTTCTCGATGGATGCCACCGCCGCCGCCACTGCCTTCAACTTCTCCGTCAGCTTGCTCATCTCGTCCAACTCCCTCGCCGCCCTGTGGGCTGATGCCTCGGGCGGTAGGACAGCAACGGACATGCCGCGCGGGCGCCCGGGCGAAGACGCCTCGGGAGCGTCCATGGAGGTGGGCACCGTCCGGCGCGGCGGAGCGGCGTGGCTGTCTCCCGGTCGTTGAGAAGGCTTACGGGATGCTAGGTGTCCGCATAAGCGGGCCCGGGGGGCTCATGACAGTCCATCTATGTCAGACAGCGCGGCTTTCGTTGAATCCCAGGGGCGCCGGCATGACGTTTCCCATTGTGAAAACGACCCGTGAGAACCTTCCCCATGTGGTCATCCTGGGAGGCGGCTTCGGCGGCCTCTACGCGGCCAGGTATCTGCGAAAGGCAGGGGTTCGCGTCACGATGGTGGACCGTCACAACCACCACCTCTTCCAGCCGCTGCTGTACCAGGTGGCCACGGCCACGCTCAGCCCGAGCGACATCGCCGCGCCGCTGCGGGCGATGCTCGGACGCAATCAGGTCCAGGTCCTGCTCGCGGAGGTGACCGGGGTGGACACCGCGAACAAGCGCGTCCTCCTGGCCGACGGCGAGCTGGCGTATGACTTCCTCATCGTTGCCACCGGTGCGACGCATTCGTACTTCGGCAACGACGCGTGGTCGCGACACTCGATGGGGTTGAAGACGGTCGAGGACGCCCTGGAGATCCGCCGCCGCGTGCTGCTCGCCTTCGAACAGGCCGAGCGCGAGCCGGATCCCGAGCGCCGCCGGGCCTTGCTCACCTTCGCCATCATCGGCGCAGGCCCCACCGGGGTGGAGCTGGCGGGCGCCCTGGCGGAGATCAGCCGCAATTCATTGTCGGGTGACTTCCAGAACATTGATCCCCGGGATGCGCGCGTCATCCTCATCGAGGGGATGGATCGGGTGCTTCCCACCTATCCTGAGAACCTCTCGGGGGATGCTCGCCGGGTGCTGGAAAAGCTTGGCGTCGAAATCCGCACCGGCACCCGGGTGACGAACATCGACGCCACGGGCGTGGACATGGGGCCCGAACACCTGTCGGCCCGGACGGTGCTCTGGGCCGCGGGCGTGGAGGCCTCGCCGGTGGCCCGCTCGCTCGGCGTGGAGCTGGACAGGGCAGGGCGCGTCCCGGTGACGCCCGAGCTGACCGTGCCCGGCCATCCGGACATCTTCGTCGTGGGGGACCTGGCGCTCGTCAAACAGACAGACGGCAGTACCGTTCCGGGCCTGGCTCCTGCCGCGATGCAGGAAGGCAAGCACGCCGTCCTCAACCTCCGCCGCCAGCTCGCGGGCCAGCCGATGCAGCCGTTCCACTACTGGGACCGGGGCAGCTACGCCGTCATTGGCAGGGGCCATGCCGTGGGCGTGGCCTTCCGTCGCGTCCAGCAGTCCGGCTTCATCGCGTGGCTGGCCTGGCTCTTCATCCACATCACCTTCCTCATCGGCTTCCGCAGCAAGCTGGCCGTGCTGCTCAACTGGGCCTACGCGTACCTGACCTTCGGCAGGTCGGCCCGCATCATCACCGGCCCCGCTCCACGGCTCGAGGCCTGCGTCGCGGAGCGATTGCCTGGAGAGACGGCAGGCGTGGCTTCGTCGGTGGTCAAGGAGCCGCCCGCCGTCCGCGATGCCGCCACCCCCGCGATCGTGCCCTACTGACGTTCGCGGCTTCGGACCTCAATGCTTGCCGTCAGGAGGCGTTCTCCAGACAGGAGAGGCGGGGCGTGAAGCATCCGTCGCCCCCTGCGTGTTGGCGTGCAGCCATCCCCGGCGGTCCAGCATCCGGCAGTCGACCGCGAGCTGCATGTCGACGTCCTCGATGCGCCCATGTCCTTCCAGGTCCGCCCGCGTCAGGGCCAGTTTGAGGATCCGGTCATGCGCGCGCGCGGACAAGCCATGGTGGCGGACCGCGAGCTCCAACATCTGCTCCGCGCGGGGAGACATCACGCAGTAGCGGCGCAACAGGTGCGAAGGCATCTGGGCGTTGCAGTGCACGTCCGGCGCATCCTGGAACCGGGCGCGCTGCCGCTCGCGGGCAGCTTCCACGCGCTGCCGGTAGTAATGGCTCGGCAGCTCCTGCGTCTTCGCCGCGAGCTGGTGGTATTCCACGGGCCTCGTCTGCACGGTGATGTCGATGCGGTCCAGCAGCGGGCCGCTGACGCGCGAGTGGTAGTCGAAGACGCGGTGCTCCGCGCAGGTGCAGGTGCGCCCCGGCACGTTGAAGTAGCCGCACGGGCAGGGATTCATCGCCGCCACCAGCATCACCCTGCAGGGGTAGGTGATGTGCTGGCTGGCTCGCGCCAGGTGGATGGCTCCTTCCTCCAGGGGCTGGCGCAGCACCTCAAGGACGTTCTTGCGGAACTCGGGGAGCTCATCGAGGAACAGCACCCCGTGGTGGGCCAGCGACAGTTCCCCCGGACGCGCCGCGGGCCCGCCGCCCACGAGCCCCGCGTCGGACAGCGTGTGATGGGGCGAGCGGAACGGGCGCTCCCGCACCAGCGCCTGCTCGTCTCCCAGCAGCCCCTGGATGGAGTAGACCTTCGTCACCTCCAGGGCCTCGTTGAAGGTCATCTCCGGCAGGATGCCCGGCAGCCGTCGCGCCAGCATCGTCTTGCCCGAACCCGGAGGGCCCGCCATCAGGACGTTGTGTCCGCCAGCCGCCGCGAGCTCCAGGGCCAGCTTCAGCTCCGGCTGGCCCCGCACGTCGGCCATGTCCGCGGTCGCCTTGCGTGGGCCGGCTCCCAGCGCTGCCTCACGCATCAGGGGCGTCAGCGGGGCGCTGCCAGTGAGATGCCCCACGGCTTCGCGCAGGTGGGCCACGGGCAGCACCTGGAGCCCCTCCACGAGCGCCGCCTCCGCCGCGTTGGCGGCGGGCACCATCACCCCACGGAAGCCGCCGTCCCGGGCCGCCACGGCCAGCGGAAGCACCCCCTTGATGGGCTTGATGGAGCCATCCAGCGAAAGCTCCCCGCCAAAGAGGTAGAGCCCCAGCGGTTCCTCCTCCATCAGCCGCGCCGCTGCCAGGACCCCCAGCGCGATGGGCAGCTCGAAGGCCGCTCCCTCCTTGCGCAGGTCCGCGGGCGCCAGGTTGACGGTGATCCGCTTCTGCGGAAGGTCGAAGCCGGTGTTCTTCAGCGCGGAGACGACCCGCACCTTCGACTCCCGTGCCGCCCCTTCCGGCAACCCCACGACGTTGAAGTAGGGCAGCCCGAGCGCCATGTCGACCTCGCACTCCACCACCACCGCGTCGATGCCCATCAACGCCCCCGACCGCACCCGCGCCAGCATTGTCTCCCCCTCCCCACCTGCACCGGGGGAGGGAAGAGCAAGGCCCATACCGGGAGCGCCGCCTCACGACGCGGCCTGGGGCGCCATCCGCCGCGCCAGACGTCCCGTCCCGGACGAGGACCCGGGCCCCAAAAGCAAGAAGCCCGCTGACCGGGAAGGATCCCCGCCAGCGAGCTTCTCGTTGAAACCTGCGACCGTTGAAGCTGCTTCAGCCCGGAGCGGAGTGGCTCAGGGCGTCGGCGCCGGAGCCGGCGGAGCGCCCTCGGGCGTCGTCTGCGTGCCCTGGATGACCGCGTTCTGGGGCAGCTCGGTGGCCATGCCCAGGATCTTCGCTCCCGCGGCACGTGCACCATCGAGCGCAACGACGAGCTTGCCGTAGTTCGCCGCGTCGTCCGCCATGAAGAAGACGACCTTCTCGTCCGGCTTCTTGGAGTTCAACATCCGCTTGAGGCGGGTGACGTAGTCGGCGGCGGCGATCTGCTCCGTGTTGATGGAGTAGACGCCATCCTTGTCCACCTGCACGACGATCTGCTGCGCGTCGGGCTCCGGCGGCGGCTGGTTCTCCTCGACCTCCGTCTCCGGGACCCGGACGAGAATGTCCTTCTCCAGGAGGGGGGTCACCACCATGAAGATGATGAGGAGCACCAGCACCACGTCCACCAGGGGCGTGACGTTGATCTCCGAGTTCGGCGCGGATGAGGGCTTGACCCACTGACGCTGCTTGTGTCCTCGGGACATTACTTCTTCTCCTCGACACCCAGGGCGATCTGCTTGGCCTTCGCCTTGCGCGCCGTGTCCAGCACCTTGCGCACGTCACCCACGTTCAGGGTGTTGTCACCCTTCAGCAGGATCTTCTTGCCCGGATCCTTCACGAGCTCCGCGGCGATCTTCTCCTGGAGGCCCTGTTCGTTGACCTCGTCGTTCTCCACGAACACCTTCTTGTCCGTGGTGATGGAGAGGACCAGCGGGTCGGCGTCCTTGCCGCCTTCCTTCTCGATCTCCGTGGCCTTGGGCAGCTCCACGGACTTTCCGCGCTGGAGCATGGGCGTCACGACCATGAAGATGATGAGGAGCACCAACACCACGTCCACGAGGGGAGTGACGTTGATCTCGCTCTTGATGCCCCCTTTGGGGCCTGCTGACATTCCCATGCGTGCACCTGTGTCCGGGAAGGGATTCCCACCCCGGGGCAGCTCGGCTGTCTCCAGCCGGGCGGCCCTCGAGGTCAGGGATGTCCCAGGGGTGGGCTTGAACTAAGCCGCGTGCGAGGACTGGGCGCCGCCGCCCACGTGCCGCGCAACCACGTCCAGGAACTCGTTGGAGGACTCGGAGATGTCCACGGCGCGGGCATCCACCCAGCCCTGCAGGAAGTTGTAGACCATGACCGCGGGGATCGCGACGAGGAGACCGAACGCGGTGGTGATGAGCGCCTCGGCGATACCGGCCGAGATGGTGCCCAGACCGCCGGAGCCGGCCGCCGCCATCAACTGGAAGGCGTTCACGATGCCCATCGTGGTGCCCAGCAGGCCCACGAACGGCGCCGTCGAACCCACCGTGGCCAGCACGGTCAGACCGCGCTTGAGGCTCTGCACCTCACGCTGCGCCTGGCGCTCGAGCGCCCGGGCCACGGACTCCACCGCGAGGTCCTTGTTGCCGGGGTTGATGCGGTACGCCGTCAGGCCGGAGTTGATGACGCGGCCCAGGTGGCCCACGTCCTTGCCCAGGTTGGTGTTCGCGGCGGTGGCCAGGTCGCCCTTGGCGAGGATGGCGCCCATCTTCGCGGCGAAGTTGCGGCTGTCCGAGCGCGTCTTGCGGAAGACGATGATCCGCTCCGCCATGACGACCAGCGACGCCACCGACATGATGGCGAGGGTGAAGATGATCATGCGGGCGAAGAGGCCCGTGTGATTCCAGATATCGGTAAGAGTGAATTGCATGGCTATGGAGCGCTCCTCCTCACGAGCGCGGGGTAGATTCGGCTGACTGCTCAGCAGATGCGCTGGATCAGCGCGGCAGCTTCAGGTTGAAGTTGAAGGTGTACTGGACCTCGACCGGCCGGCCCTGGAACGTGACCGGCTTGTAGCGTGAGGCGGCCAGTACGTCCATCACGGCCTGCTCCATGTGGGGGAGCGGCTTGATGACGCGGCAGCGCTCGACCTTCCCCTCGGTCGTGATGACGCACTTCACGATCATCAGACCCTGCACGCGCGCCTCAATGGCCTCACGGGTGTATGACACCTCGGGACCACCGATCTTCTCCGGGCGCGTCATGCCCTGACCGAACGACAGCACGTCCGTGCCCGTTCCGCCCAACTGCCCGCC
>NZ_RAWD01000277.1:0-13045 GCF_003612065.1 Corallococcus sp. CA047B | reverse complement strand
GCGGAGAGGGGGCCGGCCTTCATCGGAATCAAAACCTCGGGAGGGGAAAGCGCCTCCGGCTGCACGACCCCATGGTCGCGGATGGGCCCTGCGAAGTCAAAGCAACGCCGGGCCCCCGGCCGAGATTTCAGGGGCCCCGTGAAAGCTTCAACGAACCTCCAACACGAAGGACTGGGACTGCGCGCCTGGCAGCCCCGCGGCGTCCGCGAGGGTCGGATCCAACTCGTTGGGCACACGCCACGTCTGTCCCGTGGACTGCACCAGGGTGACGCTGTAGCGACCCGGGGGCACGGGTGAGAGCGGCGCGGGCGCGGCGGGGTCGCGCGCGTCCAGGGCGCGGTTCTGGATGCCCACCCGGAGCTGGGGAACGAACACGGGGGCCGGCCGGGGATTGCCCTGCTCGTCCCTCAGGGCAGCGAGGAGGGGGTCAGGCACCAGGCCGGCCGCCAGCACCACCACGTCCGGCTTGCCGTCCTTGCCGCCGGAGACGCGCGCGTAGTCCACGCCCTCTTCGTCCACGACGCCGTCGCGGTTCAGGTCGTTCTCGTCCACGATTCCTGGCACGTCGTCCGCCAGCTTGCGCACCACCACGCGGGGCCAGAAGTCCGGGATGCCGTCGTTGTTGGCGTCGTCCGGGACGCCGTCGCGGTTGGCGTCCACGAACTGCACCCAGAAGCCCGGCGGCCGCTGATCCACCGCGCCGGTGAACTGCTGCGGCGTGAGCGTCAGCACCTTCACGGAGGTCGACGCGGTGTCGAACTCGCGGCCTTCGGCGACCTGGAAGGCGGGCCGGTCGAACGGCACCGTGGCCGAGTCCGCGAAGGACACGCTCACGCCGGTGAGCGGCACGGGCCAGCCGTCCGCGTCCGTGGTCACCTCCAGGACGCGCGTGGCGCCGTTGGTGGGATCCACGCTGCCGCCGCCCACGTCCCCCGCGTTGGGTTCGGACGTGACGCCGTACCAGGGGTTGAAGTCGGACACGTGGCAGGGCTGCGGCACGAAGCGGCAGGTGTCCGCGTCGATGAAGCCGCGCAGCACGTAGCGGCCCGGCTGCACCAGGCTCAGCGCGAACGGCGCGGTGAACGGACCCGGGGCGTTGTCACCCAGGGCCGGGCCGAACAGCTCCTCCGCGGGGATGATGGTGAAGGCCAGCGGACGGCCGGAGCCCTGTGGCGGGGGCGGGGTGTCCGCGTGGTAGAGGAACACCACCGCGTTGCCCCGGGCACGCGACTGGACGACGAGGCTGCCCTCGATGCGCGCGGCGCGCGTGTTCTGCCGGCCATCCGCGGTGGGCTTCACCTCCGGGGACTCGCAGCCCAGGCAGAGCAATGACGCGAACGCGACGGCGAAGAGTCCGCGAGTGACGGGGGAGCAAGGGGCGCGCTTCATGGGGTCACCGTGAGGTTGGCGAACACGCGCCGCTCGATGCGGTTGCCGAAGGGGTGCTCCGCGTGGGTGCCGCCGAGCTGGCTGCCCATCAGCGACACGGACGCAAGGTCCTTCACCACCTCGTAGCCCACGCGGGCGTTGACGACCGCGTACGCGGGCAGGTTGTTGGACAGGAGTTCCACGCGCGTCGGGTCGTTGGCGGCGGGCTCGCGCTCCACCCAGGTGGAGGAGGACGTGAAGGCCGCGTCGATGCCGAACTCCAGGTCCGCGCGCGTGCGGTACGTGATGCCGCCGAACACCTTGAAGCCCGGTGCCTGGCTGCACGGGCCGCACCCTTCTTCCGGCAGGTCGGAGGTGACGTTCTGGAGCGCGGCGCTCGCCTTGATGCCCAGGCCGTCGATGGGGGAGAGGCTCAGGCCCGCCTCCACGCCGCGCGCGGTGTAGATGGCGTTCTCGTTGGTGAACAGCGAGCGGCCCACCAGGTAGCTGCCGCTGCCGCTGTCGTAGGACTCGCCCGCGGGCAGCCGCTGCACGGCGGACAGGCCGATGAGGTCCTTCACCGTGTTCTGGTAGAGGGCCACGTCCCAGTCCAGGCCCAGCCGGGGGGACTCACCGCGCCAGCCCAGCTCCAGGGCGTTGAGGCGTTCAGGCCGCAGCTCGCGGTTGCCGGTGGTCAGCACGCTGACGCCGTTGACGCCCGGCACGGGCACGGGCAGCCGCGTGTAGCTCTCCAGGAACGTGGGTTCGCGGAAGGCGGTGGCCACCGACGCGCGGAAGGCATGGCCTTCAATGGGCTGGAAGACGGCGGACAGGCGCGGCGACTGCGCGATGCCCGGGTTGCCCTTGTTGAGCAGCGGGTGGCGGTCCACGCGGTAGCTGACGACGAGGCGCAGGGGCTGCACGATGCGCCACTCGTCCTGGATGAAGGCCGCCGCGTGGAACTCCTCGCGCAGCCCGTCCAGGTAGCCGAAGGCCACGCGCTTCAGGCGGCCCTCCACGCCGATGTTCACCTGGTGCTCGCCCGCGAGCTCGAAGCCCCGGGCGTACAGCGCCTCGCCGTTGAAGACGTTGGATTCGACGGTGGTGGCCAGCGAGCGCTGCCCGATGGCCTCGTACTGCGGCCCCGCGTCACCGGACAGGTGGTTCCAGAAGGCCTTGAGCTTCACCGAGCCCAGCTCCACATCCGCCTTGGCGTACGCGCCCAACGCGTCGATGTAGTAGTTGCGCAAGAGGCCCAGCGGATAGGCCTCCGTGGTGTAGCGGTGCACGCCGCCGGACAGGCCGACCGCGCGCCCTTCGGCGAACGAATAGACGGTGGAGAGGTTGCCGCGCGCGCCCCGGAGGCCGACCTCCGGATCCGGCCCCGTCAGGGCGAAGTCCGGACGGCCGCTGCCGTAGTCGAGCGTCCACTTGTCCTCCTGACGGTAGGCGGCGGACGCGCGGTAGCGCAGGGCGCCGTTCTGGCCGTGGCTGACGAAGGAGCCCTGCACGGTGTTGCCACCGCCGGCCAGGGCGCTGAAGCGCGCGCGCCGGCCGGTGCCGGGGGCCTGGGTGATGATGTTGATGACGCCCAGCATGGCGTTGGCGCCGTACAGCGCGCTGCCCGGACCGCGGATGACCTCGATGCGGTCGATCTCCTCCAGGCCCACGGGCAGGCCCGCCCACAGCGTGAGGCCGAGGAAGTCCTGGTACTCCGTGCGGCCGTCCACCAGCACCAGCACCTTGTTGGCCAGTCGCTGGTTGAAGCCGCGCAGGCTGACGTTGGAGCTGCCCACGCCCATGGCCATCACGTCCGCGCCGGGCACGCGGCGCAAGAGTTCCGGCAGCGTGGTGGCGCCCGACAGGCGGATGTCCTCCGCCGTGATGACGGTGGTGGCGTTGGGCGCTTCCAGCGAGGACTGGGCGCGGCGGCTGGCCGTCACGACGCGTTCCTCGTACGGCACGAGGCCCTGGTCGGACGTGTCGCCTGCCTCCGCGCTGCCGCTGGGGGCCTTGGGGCCGGACGCGGTGGCGGTGGCCTGCGGCTGCTGGGGCTGGCCGGACGCGAGCGACTCCGCGCGGTTGACGGCCTTCTCCAGCCGCTCCATGAGCGTGGCCAGCTGCTGCTGGGCCTGGATGCTCGTGGGGGGCGGCGGGGGCATGGGCAGGGTCGAGTCCTGCGTGCCGGACGTGCTGCCAGGGGCGGGGGCCTCCGCGGAGGCGGCCCGCTGCGTGGCCTCCAGCCGCGTCACCTGGGCCTGCACGTTGGTGGCGTCCGGCGGATTGGAGGCGAGGTAGCGCTTGAAGGCGTCCAGCGCCTCGTCCAGCCGTCCCGCGTCCTGGTACGCGCGGGCGATGTTGTAGAGGACGCTGGGGTGCGGCTTGATCTTGTAGGCCTCTTCCAGCTCGGCGATGCCTTCATCGAACTGCTTCTGCTCGATGAGGTTCATGCCGTTGCGGAAGTGGCGGCGCGCTTCCAGGCGTGCGTCCGCCAGGGCCTCGGTCGCGCACAGACACAGCGCGAGGAGCGCCCCACGTCGAAAGACTGTCGGGATGGTCACTGGTACGGATCGTCCTTGTACGCGGAACCGGGAGCCTTCGGCTTCGGTCCCTGCTTCTTGATGCGCGTCAACTTCATGGAGACCGCGACGGTCTTCCCTGCGTTGTCCGCGTAGTTCTTGCTGACGGGCTGGTAGCCGTCCAGCGCGAGCGACACCACCACGGAGGCCAGCCCCGAGCCGTCCGGGGGCTGTTCGAACTCCATGGGCGTGGTGCCGCGCACCGTCCCGTTGACGGTCACCTCCGCGCCCGGGGGATCACTGACCACCTGGAAGCGCACGGGCTTGGGCGCGGCCGGGGGCGGCGTCGCGGGCGCGGTGGACGGCTCGCGCTCCAGGGGGATTTCATCCACGGGCGCGCGCGCCACGGGCACGGGCCGCGGCGAGGTCTGCACCACCGGGGGCGGGGCCTGCGTGGAGCGCAGCACGAACACCGCCGCCGCGGCGATGCCCAAGAGCACGCAGCCGCCGAACAGCGCGATGCCCAGCCCCTTGCCGGACTTCTTCTGCGGCGCGGACTGCTCGTCCACGGAGATGTCCAGCGCGACGGTGTTGGGGCCGGAGCCCACCATCGCGTGCGGCCCCGTGTGCGGGCCGCTGTGGGGGCCGGAGCCCACCGTGTTGAGGCCGGTGCGCGGGCTGGAGAAGACGCCGCTGACGCCGGACGCGGAGGCCGCGGCGCGCATGCCCTGGAGCACCGCGTCCATGGACGCGTAGCGGTCCACCGGGCGCTTGGCCAAGCACTTCATCACCAGCGTCTCCACCTCCGGCGGGACGCCGTGGTCGGGCCAGATGGTGTGGAAGGAGGGCGGCGGGTCGTTGATGTGCTTGACGATGACGTCGATGCTCTGCGCGGCCTGGAAGGGCGGGCGGCCCATCAGGATCTGATAGAGCACGACGCCCAGGCTGTACACGTCGCTGCGCGGATCCGCGATGTTGCGCGCCTGCTCCGGCGCCATGTACTGCGGCGAGCCCAGGATGACGCCCGCCTGCGTGAGCGTGGTGTCCTCCTTCATGTTGGCGTCGCCGAGGAAGGACTTCACCAGGCCGAAGTCCAGCACCTTCACCACGTCGTGGTCGGTCTCCTGGTTGAGGACCATCACGTTGGCGGGCTTGAGGTCGCGGTGGATGAGGCCGACCTTGTGGGCCTCGCGCAGCGAGCGCGCCACCTGCTGCGCGATGCTCAGCGCGCGGTCCCACGGCAGCGGGCCTTCCTGGGTGAGCAGCTGCGACAGCGTGAGCCCCTCCAGGTACTCCATGGCGATGTAGTAGATGCCGTCTTCCGTCTTCCCGTAGTCGATGACGGTGACGGTGTTCGGGTGGCGCAGCTTCGCCGTGACGCTGGCCTCCAGGAAGAAGCGCTTCTGGAAGCCGGGGTCCTTGCCCTCGCCGCTGTACTGCGGGTTGAGGACCTTGAGGGCCACGAGCCGGTCCAACGGGGCCTGCATGGCCTTGTAGACGCGGCCCATGCCGCCGGCCCCGAGCGTCTCCAGGATGCGGAAACGTTCGTTGAGGACCCTCCCGAGCAGAGGATCCGTCACGTCGGCAGGCGCGCCCTTTCGGGGGGCGTCGCTTTCGATCATGTGTTCCCCCAGGAAACGAGAAGGACCGCGCACGTTGGTAAGGCCGCGCAGGATGCTAGCACCGCCTTGGAAAACCGCCCAAGAGACGTCCCTCGCCATCCGGGATGCCAGGGGACGCCGAGTTTCCGGCCCCGGCCGCGCGCCTGCACTCCCGCACCTGCCGTGTTGGTGCCGCCCGGAGCGTTTGGAAATCAGGAAAATCAGCGTCCGCTGGCGCACAGAGGGGGGGCACTGGTGCGATGCGTCATCCCGGGTGGAGGCCCTGCGGGCGCGGTAGGGTCCCCGGCATGAACGCCCAGCTGTCCTCGCTGTTGTCGTCGGCGCCGCGCTACCCGCGGCGGGTGGTGTGCATGACGGAGGAGACGACGGAGGTGCTCTACCGCATCGGGGCGGGGGAGCTGGTCGTCGGCGTGTCGGGGTTCACGGTGCGGCCTCCGGAGGCGCGCAAGAAGCCCCGGGTCAGCTCGTTCCTGGACGCGAACTTCGAGCGGATCCTGGAGCTGAAGCCGGATCTGGTGCTGGGCTTCAGCGACCTGCAGGCGGACATCGGGCGGGAGCTGTGCAAGCGCGGGGTGCCCGTGTACCTGTTCAACCAGCGCTCGCTCGCGGAGATTCTTCAGACGGTGCGGCTCACCGGGGCCTTGGTGGGGCGCGCGGAGGCGGCGGAGGCGCTGGCGGTGGAGCTGGAGAAGAACCTGGAGCGTCACTCGGACGCGGCGCAGTCGCTGCCGAAGCGGCCGCGCATCTTCTTCGAGGAGTGGCACGAGCCGCTCATCTCCGGCATCCGCTGGTGTTCGGAGCTGGTGGAGGTGGTGGGTGGGGAGGACGTGTGCCAGGAGTCGCGCGCGTCGCAGGGGGCGAAGGGCCGCATCTTCGAGCCGGAGGAGGTGGCCCGGAGGAACCCGGAGGGCGTCATCGCGAGCTGGTGCGGGCGCAAGGCGAAGCGCGACAAGATTGCTTCGCGGCCCGGCTGGGACCGGGTGCAGGCGGTGGTGGATGACCAGCTCTATGAAGTGCGCAGCTCGTACATCCTCCAGCCGGGGCCTGCGGCCCTGACGGATGGGGTGGATCAGCTGGCGCGCATCGTGGCGGCCATCGCGCGGGGGGAGAAGTTGCCCATGACCCGGCCGGGAGACCTCCGCACCGCGCTGGAGTGAGGGAGGCTGGCGGAGGGCGCGGCGCATGACAGGATGCGCGCGTGCCGCTTCCGCTGCCCGCCCTGGTGTTGACCGTCCTCGTCGCGACGGGCGGGGCGTCCTCGCCGTCGGTGCGTGACTCCGTTGCCCAGGCCGGCGAGCTCTCGGATCCATGGGCGCCGCAGCAGCCCGAAGGTGCGGGCTCCGGCAGGCCCCAGGATGCGGCCTCCCTCGATGCGCCCGTGCGGACCCCGGAGGGTGAACCGTCCGGCGTGTCGAACGCGGAGGTGCCCGCGCCGCCTCGCGCGGAGCAGGTGCCCGTGGGGCCGGAAGGCACGGACGCACCCACGCCTCCCACGGTGGACGCGAACAAGAACTACGAGGACGCGCTCATCGCCTGGGGCATGGAGGCGCGCGAGCGCCAGGTGGAGCCCGCCCCCGAGGGCAAGGTGCTGGAGGAGGTGGTCGTCGCCGCGGAGGAGGTCGTCGCGCCGATGGATCCGTACCCATCGCTGCTCAACATCTTCCACATCCGCACCCGCGACGAAATCGTCCGGCAGGAAGTGCTGCTGACGCCGGGCCAACCGTACTCGGCGGCGCTCGTCGCGGAGTCGGTGCGCAACCTGCGCAAGCTGGGCCTCTTCTCCGTGGTGCGCGCGGTGCCGGTGAAGGGCAGCGCCCCCGACAAGGTGGCGCTGCTGCTCGTCACCAAGGACCTGTGGTCGCTGCGGCTCAACAACGAGTTCTCCGCCGTGGGCTCGCTGCTGCTCTACCTGCGTCTGCAGGGCACGGAGCAGAACTTCCTGGGGCGCGGCAAGAAGGTGGCGGTGGACTTCATCCTCCGCCTGGACACCTTCAGCTTCGGGCAGAGCTACACCGACCAGCGCGTGCTGGGCAGCCGCTGGTCGCTCTCCGAATCCGCCGCCGTGCTGATCAACCGCGACACGGGCCGCGCGGAAGGTTCGCGTGGAAGCCTCTCCGTCAGCCGTCCGCTGTATTCGCTGTCCACACCGTGGAGCCTGAGCTCGTCCGTGGCGTGGAACGTGGAGACCGCGCGCCAGTTCCGGGGCGCGGACATCTGGCAGTTGCCGTTCCCGGATGGCGACCCGGTGCCGTACGTCTACAACACGCGCGAGGTCGCCGTGGGCTCCACGTACACGCGCTCCTACGGCCAGCGCTACAAGTGGAACGTGGGCCTGGGCGCGGGCGCCTATCACTACGCCTACGCCCCTCCGGTGGCGTCCAATCTCAGCGACGCGCAGACGGACTGGTTCCGGCGCAACTACCTGCCGCGCCAGGAGGACGCGGGGTACGCGAACGTCTCCCTCAGCGCCTTCGAGGCCCGCTACGACGTGCTCCGCAACGTGGACTCGTACACGCTGTCGGAGGACTTCCAGCTGGGGCACTCGGTGGTGGCGAAGCTGCGCTACGCACCGCCCGTGTTCCCCTCCGCCGCGCACTTCGCCGAAGGCGGCCTGTCCCTGCGCTACCGCGTGCACTGGGGCGACGCGCTCACCACCGCGTCCGCCGCCGCGTCCATCCGCCGCCAGTTCAGCGGCCAGGAGGACACCGTCCAGGAGGGGTGGACCAACCGGCGGTGGGCGGCGGAGCTGGTGCAGGTGTCGCCGCGAGTGCTCGGAGGGCGCTTCGTGGCGCGCGGCCTGCTGGACGTGAACATCGATGATTTGTCCGAGCGCGTGAGCCTGCTGGGCGGCAGCAACGGCCTGCGCGGCGCGGCGGTGGATGCGTACTCCGGCAAGCGGCTGCTGCTCGTGAACCTGGAGTACCGCACCGCGCCGCTCGTCGTGCGCACGGTGCACCTGGGCGGGGTGTTCTTCCTCGACTCGGGCAGCGCCTTCAACCGCCGGCCCGAGATGGTGACCACCGTGGGCGTGGGCCTGCGCATCCTGTTCCCCCAGTTCAACGTGTTCCCGTTCCGCATCGACTTCGGCTACGTGCTCAACGGGGACCGGCCGCCCGTGGGCAGCCGCCTGTCGCTCAGCAGCGGGCAGGTGACCGAGTACCGGCCGTCATTCCTCGACTCGCCCTGAACCGCGGGCTCAGGGCGGCTCGACGTGGAGCAGCTCCCGGAAGAGCACCTCCGCCGCGTCGCGGAACAGCTCCCCGGACGCGAGCAGCCCGCCGCAGTGGTGGGGCTCGCGCGCCAGCGTCAGCGCGACGGCCTTGCCCAGCACCGCGTCCCAGAAGGGCTCCGAATCGGAGGGCAGCAGGAACTCGCGGATGATGGCCTTCGGCCACGGCAGCACCGTGGTGGGGTCCGCGTCGCTCAGGCTGGTGAAGCAGTCCAGGTCCACGTCCAGCAGGACGCTTGATGCCTCCTCCAGCACGTCGCGCACGAGGTCCGTGGGGCCGGGGTTCCGGTACGCCTCCGCCGCGCGGTCCACCGTTGTCACCGTCACCAGCCGGTGCGAACGGCCCCGCGTGTCCACGTAGGTGTCCCCGGCGAAGGCGCCCCGGGGCCGCGTGCGCGCGATGATCAACGCGTCCCCCACGAGGTTCGCCTCCATCGCCGCGAGGATGTGGTCGTAGTTGCGCACGTTCAGGTGCCAGCGCGCGTGCTCATCCAGCGCGCGCAGGCCCGCGGAGCGGTCCGGCATCTCCGCCGGCTTCGCGGGCACCACCACATCCAGGTGCCGGTCCAGCGTCACGAGGAGGGCAGGGGGGCCCACGTCGCCCAGGGCACAGGCCCACGCGGGCAGCGCGAGCCGGTGCGGGTCGAACACGTAGGCGTCCGTGGGGCCCCGGCCTCCGCCCAGGCCCAGGCGCACCACGCCCGCGAGGCGCAGATGCCGCAAGGCGTTGTCATCTTCCGACTGCATGGGGTGGGAATCCTCTTGGAGGCCGGACGTTGGGAGGGCCGCGCGGCGGCCGGAGTGTAGGCTTGCGCGCATCTTCCCGCGAAAGGAGCCCCGCCCTGCGCGGGGATTCAACTACGCATGCGTCAAGCCCTCACCGCCGCGCTCCTCCTCATGAGCGCCCCCGCCCTCGCACAGGAGCTGAAGCCCCAAGCCATGGCCCCTTCGCAAAAGCAGCCGGACCTCTTCCTGCGCCAGTACGCCGAAACGCGCCGCTTCCAGAGCGGCCGTCCCACGGGCGTGCGCATCACCCCGGATGAGCAGTCCGTGCTCTTCCTGCGCACCTCCCCCACGTCCAACGTGCAGATGCTCTACGCGTTCGACGTGGCCAACGGGCAGGCGCGCGAGCTGCTCACGCCCGAAGCCCTCCTCAAGGGCACCGAGGAGACGCTGACCCCCGAGGAGAAGGCCCGCCGCGAGCGCATGCGCGTGAGCGCCCGGGGCTTCACCTCCTACAACCTGTCCGAGGACGGCACCCGCCTGCTGGTGCCCCTGTCCGGCCGCCTCTACGTGGTGGACCGCGCCACCGGCAAGTCCACGGAGGTGAAGACGGGCCCCGGCGTCATCGACCCGCGCCTGTCTCCGGACGGCAAGCAGGTGGCCTACGTCCGAGGGCACGACGTCTACCGCGTGGACCTGGCCTCCAACCAGGAGAAGGCCGTCACCAAGGGTGGCACCGAGCAGAAGACGCACGGCCTGGCGGAGTTCGTGGCGCAGGAGGAGATGAGCCGCTTCTCCGGCTACTGGTGGAGCCCGGACGCGAAGTCCATCGCGTACACGGAGTCCGACACGGCCGACGTGGAGAAGCTCACCATCGTGGACGTGATGCACCCGGAGAAGGGCGGAGAGGTCTTCCCCTATCCGCGCCCCGGCAAGCCCAACGCCAAGGTGCGCCTGGGCATCACGCCCGTCACCGGCGGCAAGACGGTGTGGGCGCAGTGGGACGCGCAGAAGTACCCGTACCTGGCCACCGTGAAGTGGGACAAGGGCGGGCCGCTGACGGTGCTGGTGCAGAACCGCCTCCAGACGGAGGAGCAGGTGCTGGCGGTGGACCCCGCCACCGGCAAGACGCGCGTGCTCCTCACGGAGAAGGACAGCGCGTGGGTGGAGCTGAACCAGGACTTCCCGCTGTGGCTGGAGGATGGCTCCGGCTTCCTCTGGTACACCGAGCGCAACGGCGGTCCGGAAGTGGAGCTGCGCCGCGCGAACGGCGAGCTGGAGCGCTCCGTGGTGAAGCCGGACGCGGGCTTCCGCAACCTCGCGCGCTTCGTGCAGTCGGACAAGACGCTGTTCTTCTCCGGTGACCCCAACCCCACCGAGAGCCACCTGTGGCGCGTGAAGGACGGCGGCGCCCCGGTGAAGGTGGCCACCGGCAACACCGGCCCGGGCCTGGAGATGGGCATGGTGTCCAAGAACGGCGGCCTGTTCGTCCTGAGCACCCAGGGCCCCAAGAGCATGCCGCGCACGCTGGTGATGAAGGGCGACGGCACGAAGCTGGGCGAGCTGCCGGAGGTGGCGCAGGAGCCCTCCTTCACGCCGAACTTCGAGGTGCGGCAGGTGGGCCCGAAGAAGTTCTGGACGTCGCTGGTGAAGCCGCGCGACTTCAAGCCCGGCACCAAGCTGCCCGTCATCGTGGAGGTCTACGCCGGCCCCACCACCACCGTGGTGCACCAGTCCATGGCCGCGCACCTGCTCAGCCAGTGGATGGCCGACAAGGGCTTCCTCGTCGTCAAGGTGGACGGCCGCGGCACGCCGCTGCGCACCGCGGAATGGAACCGCGTGGTGAAGCACGACTTCGCCACCGTCACCCTGGACGACCAGATTGAAGCCGTGCAGGCCCTGGCGAAGGAGGTGCCGGAGATGGACCTGAAGCGCGTGGGCATCACCGGCTGGAGCTTCGGCGGGTACATGGCCGCGCTGGCCGCGCTGAAGCGCCCGGACTTCTTCAAGGCCGCCGTGTCCGGCGCCCCCGTGGTGGACTGGCGCGACTACGACACGCACTACACCGAGCGCTACCTGGGCCTGCCGGAGGAGTCGCCCCAGGCGTATGAGGTGAGCAGCCTGCTCACGTACGCGAAGAAGGACGCACCCATTGGCGCGCTGCTGCTCTTGCACGGCACCGCGGACGACAACGTCTACTTCTTCCACACGCTGAAGCTGTCGGACGCGCTCTTCCGCGCCGGCAAGCCGCACCAGTTGCTGCCTTTGAGCGGCCTCACGCACATGGTGCCGGATCCGCTCGTCACGGAGCGCCAGTACGAGCGCGTGATGGCGCACTTCCAGCAGAACCTGAAGTAGCCAAGACAGACATGGCCTGAAAAGGCAGAGGCCCGGATCCCCTACCGTGGGGTTCCGGGCCTCTTCATTTCAACCAGTCCGTGAGGAATGGCTGAGGACGACGCGTCACTTCACGCCGCGCGGACGTTCTGCGCCTGCAGGCCCTTGGGGCCCTTGGTGACTTCGAACTCCACCTTCTGGCCTTCGGCCAGCGTGCGGAACCCATCCATGTTGATGGCGGTGTGGTGGCAGAACACGTCCTCGCCGCCGCCGTCCTGGGTGATGAAGCCGAAGCCCTTCGCGTCGTTGAACCACTTCACGGTGCCAGTTGCCATTGCGCTTCCTTGCGTTTGCAGGGCAGCCGTGGGGGAGGCCGCCCGTTCTGCCCGACGACCGGGGAGACGGACCTATTTGTAGTGAAAGGGCCGACTGGAAGTCCAGCCGGCCCACGGGGAATGCCGGTCTTCCCACCCCGCACAACCATGTGCGGAGGAGTGGGTCAGATGTCGAGCAGCAGGCGCTCCGGGTCCTCGATGCACTCCTTCACGCGCACCAGGAACTGAACGGCTTCGCGGCCGTCCACCAGGCGGTGGTCGTACGTGAGGGCGATGTACATGATGGGCCGGATGACCACCTGGCCGTCGCGCGCCACCGGGCGGTCCACGATGTTGTGCATTCCCAGGATGCCCGTCTGCGGCGGGTTCAGGATGGGCGTGGACAGCATGGAACCG
The DNA here is from genome assembly GCF_003612065.1 of Corallococcus sp. CA047B. Taxonomy (NCBI): domain Bacteria; kingdom Pseudomonadati; phylum Myxococcota; class Myxococcia; order Myxococcales; family Myxococcaceae; genus Corallococcus; species Corallococcus sp. CA047B. Next base: position 516 of record NZ_RAWD01000277.1, on the reverse strand, counting down.
AAGATGCCGCCGTTGGTGATGGTGAACGTGCCGCCCTGCAGCTCCGGCAGGGTCAGCTTGTCGTTGCGGGCGCGGCCGCCGTAGTCACCGACCGTCTTCTCCAGCTCCGCGAGCGACAGCTTGTTCGCGTCGCGCACCACCGGCACCACCAGACCGCGGCTGCCGCTCACGGCCACGCCGATGTCGTAGTAGTGCTTGAAGATGACGTCCTCGCCGTCGATCTCCGCGTTGATCTGCGGGAACGCCTTGAGGGCCTCCACCGACGCGCGGATGAAGAAGCTCATGAACCCGAGCTTCACGCCGTGCTTCGCCTGGAACTTCTCGTTGTACTTCTTGCGAAGCGCCATCACCTCGCCCATGTCCACCTCGTTGAAGGTGGTGAGCAGGGCGGCGTTGGACTGGGCCTGGAGCAGGCGCTCGGCGACGCGCTTGCGCAGCGGCGTCATGCGCACGCGCTCTTCCCGGGCGGCGTTGGGACGCGGGCCGGACGGCGCGGCGGGAGCGGGGGCCTGCGTG